>JALWQZ010000048.1 GCA_027077895.1 Microcaldota archaeon
GCCTATCTTTGTATAGGCCTCCCTAACTGATGTTGGTTTTTTATACTTCATACTTGCTAGTAAAACATAACTCCATTAAAATTCTTTGGTTATTATTTTAAAACAAGTGCTAACGAATACTTTATAAATGACTTGACCTAGAAAATATACGACCTTCTAATAATTTGGAAGAGGGTGGTATTCTTGAAGAGTGTAATTAAAAAGGCTGTTCAAAGGTCTAAATCAGATCCAAAACCTAAAAGGAGGAAGTCTGTTAAGCACGCGGCAAAACCCAAAACAGTATCTGTTGACAAACTCTCAGGTAGAATAACTGATGAAGACTTGAGTGCAATCCTATCTAGTGCGCTGGCCAGGATACTGGTTATTGGAACTGGAGGTTCTGGCAATAATACATTAATTAGGCTTCACGAAGTCGGCGTTGAAGGTGCGAAGGTCATTGCCATGAACACTGATGCGCAGCAGTTGTTGATAACACCAGCGAGTGAGAAACTGCTGTTGGGTAGAAATGTGACTCGAGGATTAGGTGCTGGTTCTGATCCTTCCCTGGGAGAAGCGGCCGCTAAGGACAGCATTGAGGAGATAAGGGAGGTCGTTGAGGGGTCTGATTTAGTTTTCATTACATGTGGCCTTGGTGGAGGTACAGGTACAGGTTCTGCCCCAGTTATTGCCCAGGTCGCAAAGGAGTCAGGAGCATTAACAATTGCAGTTGTTACTTTGCCATTTTCCGTCGAGGGTAGAAGGAGAATGGAGAACGCTCTAGGTGGCTTGAAGAAGTTGAGAAGAGAGGCGGATACTGTTATCGTCATACCAAATGACAAACTACTAGAGATAGTTCCAGACCTTCCGATAAATGCAGCATTTAAGGTTGCTGATGAGATACTGGTGAATGCTGTTAAGGGCATAATAGAGATGATAACAAAACCTGGACTGGTCAACTTGGACTTTGCGGATGTTAGAACTATTCTCAGCAATGGTGGTCCTGCCATGATAGGACTGGGTGAGTCAGAGACAAATGACCCAGAGTCCAGGGCGTTGGAGGCCATAGAGGATGCCTTGAACTCTCCATTACTAGATATCGACGTTTCCGAGGCAACTAGGGCACTAATAAATGTCACAGGTGGAGCAGACATGACTCTAAGGGAAGCAGAGATAATCGTTGAGGCTGTTGCGAGCAAAATTCATCCGAATGCCCATATAATATGGGGAGCAATAATTGATGATTCAATGGAGAGGAACAAGATTAGGGCGATGGTTGTCATATCAGGTGGCAAGATAACATACCTAGATGAGTTGTACGATAGAGCAGAGGGCAAACCCGAGGATGAAGACATTGGAATAGACTACGTAGAGTGATGCGAATGGCAGAGAAGAGGTCTTGGGTGCACAAGTTTAGCAAGTTTTTGTCCGATGCAAAGAGGATCCTTAGGCTGGCTAGAAAACCGACAAAGAAAGAGTACCTCATGATTGCAAAGATTACCGGTTTAGGTATGATAATAATTGGTCTTATAGGAATGACCATAAAACTAATTGCTATGTACATTGGACTAGAGTGATTGGTGAAGTTCTATGATATACACGGTTAGAACGACTGTTGGTCAGGAGAGGATATTGGCTGACTTACTTAGGGTTAAGCAGAAAAAGGACAACTTGCAGATCTACTCAATATCAGTTATTGACGAGATGAGGGGGTACATATTCGTGGAATCCCCCAATGAAATAGAGGTTAGAAAACTCGTTTATGGTATGCCCCATATAAAGGGGTTGGTTAAGAAGCCTGTTGAACTAGAAGAGATAAAACACTTCTTTGAGGAGAAATCCCTTGTGTCCAGTATAAACAAGGGAGATATTGTTGAGGTGGTTTCAGGGCCATTCAAGGGTGAGAAGGCCAAGATAGTTAGGATAGATGATGCTAAAGATAAGATAACCGTTGAACTAGTTGAAGCAGCAGTTCCTATTCCAATAACGTTGGATGCTGCTGCGGTTAGGGTAATTAGAAAGGCAGAGGAGGAGGAATGATATGGCAGAGACAGTTGTTGAAGCACTAGTTGAAGGGGGAAAGGCAACAGCCGGTCCACCGCTAGGTCCAGCACTGGGACCTTTGAAGTTGAACATTGGAGAAGTAATCAAGGCCATAAATGAGAAGACAAAAGACTTTGCTGGAATGCAGGTTCCTGTTAAGGTTATAGTTGACACATCTACCAAGGAATTTAGGATTGAGGTAGGTAGTCCACCCACATCTGCTCTGATAAAGAAAGAATTGGGTTTAAACAAGGGTGGCCAGGATCAGAAGAACAAAGTTGGGAACTTGACCATGGACCAGGTCGTGAAGATTGCGAGGATGAAAAGAGACAACATGTTGGCGCAGAGTCTAAAGGCAGCAGTTAAAGAGGTTATAGGTACCGCATTATCTATGGGTGTGACAGTTGAAGGCAAGGATCCGAGAGAGATTCAGAAAGAGATTGACGAAGGCGCCTTTAGTGACAAACTATCAGAATCTTGAGTTTTTAACCTCTTTTTTATCTTCTTCTTGATCTTCCTTTTCTTTATGTATGCTTTCTCCCAGATGCTATAGTCCTCAGACTCCTCTGGAAATATCCACTCTTTGATTTTCATACTCTGTTTAAATCCGTGTCCATATTAAAATGGTTTCTATCTTTTATTGGATTATTGGTCGATTGTCTACTAGTTACCTCGATCTAGTGAATAGGGTGTAGTATTTAAAAAGGGACGCGATAAAAGTTTATTCATGTCATGGGGAGGTATTGTTCACGGGATAACCGAAGGTGTTGAGGACCTAGTTATATTTAGTGCTGTTTTTGTGTTTGGGATGATATTTGTCGGTGAAATCTATGGCGTTAGGACGGTGAATACCCTAAGCCAGGGGATCTTTTCACCCTTTTACTACCCACTGTGGGTTGCGGTTCTACTTGTTGTTATTAGGATTATAGATGATATGTCAAAACCTAAGTCTAGCAAGTAACGAAATGTTTAAAAATAGAGGTTAGGAAAATATTGAAGGCAAAAGGCTTTAGTGCCTAGAAGCGAGGTGATGTAACCAATCCCCGTGAGGGTTGGAAGGTGTGGAGGTAGATAAAAATGGCAGTTGGTTGGCACATACTTGCTGAGTTTTATGAGGTAAACCCCGAGTTGTTGAAAAAGGTTGAACCTGTTAAGAAAATTCTTGAAAAGGCCGTTGAAGAGGCTAGGTTAACACCTGTTGGATCTAGTTATCATCAGTTTGAGCCTGAGGGTGTCACTGGTTTTATCCTACTTGAAGAGTCTCATATCTCCATTCATACCTGGCCTGAGCACAAATACCTAGCACTAGATGTATTTACGTGTTCGTCAGAGGAGCAGACTTGGGCGGCGTTTGAGACTTTGAAAAAAGAATTCAATCCAGGCAAGGTCGTTCATTTCTACAAGGAGAGAGGATAGAGTAATAAACCCAATAACCCAAAACTATTTTTATGCAATGTTCAGTTTGTGGTAAGGAAGCAGTTATCAATCTTCCAGCGTATCACAAGGCCTTGTGTTCAGAGCATTTTGTTCAGTGGTACTATGAAAAGACGAAACATTTTACAAAGAAATTGACCAGACCAGGTGATAGGATAGCCTTGGCTGTCTCTGGCGGGAAGGATTCAATTGCTCTAGCACTGTTTTTCAACGAGTACAGAAAGGAGTTGGATGTTGATCCATTTTTGTTTCACATAGACCTTGGAATTCCTGATTATTCTAAAGTTGCGAGGAGATATGTTGAAAAGCTCTCCTCTGAACTTGGTATGGAACTGTTCGTTTATGACTTGAAAAAGGAGACTGGAAAAGCACTAGTCGATCTTAGAAGAGGGTCTAGACCGCCGTGCAGTGCTTGTGGTATAATAAAGAGGTATCTTATGAACAAGGTCCCACGAGAACTAGGCGCAGACAGCCTTGCGACTGGTCACAACCTAGACGACCAGGTTGAGAATTTTTTCAAGAATTGGACGTCCCAGCATTTTGATTGGTTGGCGAAACAAAAACCCTTTCTTCCCGGTGAACACCCGAAACTCCTCCCGAAGATAAAACCCTTATTTGAGAGAACTGAGGAGGAAAATATGGCGTACGTGAAATACAATGGATTTGAATTGCCCACGTTTAGATGTCCGTTTTCACACAGGCAGAGATCAAAGTGGAGATTAATTGCTGATGAAATTGAATCTAGAAATCCAGGATTTAAGTTGAGCGTAGTTAAGGCCCTTGAGAATTTTGACTATCCTGTGGGTGTGACGGGATTGAGAGAATGTAGTATATGTGGTGAGCCGACTAGTCAGGATGTTTGTTCTTTTTGTAAAATAATTGGCAAAACTACACAACCTTGACCCTCTTCATGCCCGCAACCTTTTCCTTTAACTGGTTTCCAACCTTTGACCCGGATACTAAGACTATGGCCTCGTCTGTGTCCCACATTTTCATTGTGTTCTTTAATTTTTCTCTAACAGGACCCCAAGTTGACTCTACCCTCACTGTCTTTCCTACACTTTTGAGTTCATCCTCTAGGGTTTCAGCAAGGTTTTCAGTCTCTTGAACGAGATCTGTAAACTCGGATGGTGGTAAGTTTGAGAATAAGTCCTGGTCTATCACGCTTAATATCACTACGAATGTGTGCTTCAGGCATGATGCCTTTGCCTTTTCTAGTTCTCCTCCGCCTGAAACTAGGATTACACATTTCATTTCATGCACCTGTTATGCACTTGTGTACACACCCTTTCTCTTTTCTATTACATCTCCTGATTCCCTTAGAATCTCAATAACTGCTCTCACCTTGTCTGGTTCAACCTTTAACTTGTTGGCTATAGTATCAATTGACATGCCTCTCTTTGATTTGCTCAGAATATTTATTATCCTTCCTCCTAGGGTGTTGACAAGTTCGGCAGTTGCAAAGATTACCTTTCCATCGAATGTTTTTAGGGCTGTCACTTCTCCATTTTCAATCTCGTCACTCAGGTTCATTGCAGTGCTCTCAGCATCTGCTTGGTCCGTCAGTATCAGATATCCTTGTTTTTTCAGTTGATCTGTATACTCGTTTGATTTTTCTGTTCTGCTTTCTCGTTTTGTGCCCCTTAAGGCCTGGAAGTATTCCCTAGTTATTGAATACACGCCTCCTTGGTCCTTATATTTGCCCTTTCCCATGTATATGACGACACCCTTCTTTACGAGGCTGTATAACAGTTTCATCTCGTCTTTTGTCAGTTTTTTGGATATGTTCTTGCCTGTTCTTTCCGAGAACTTTATTGAGTTCAGTTTCTTCAGGAGTTTCATCTCGTCTTCTGTTAGTTCTCCCCTTCTATGCTTTTTTCCTAGAACCAAGACTACAACGTCCTTTGTAATTGGAATCAGATTTATCTCCTGGCCTTCCTCAATATCTAATTCTTCCACTAGATTTGAAGGTAGCTCTATTCCTAGCCCCCCTCCAACTTTAATTATCCTCATCAATATTTTTGGGCAAGACTAGATATTTAACTTTTCCTGGTTGCCAGGTAAAAGTTCTTGTACCAGTATAGATATTGCTTCCACAGCTTGTCGTTAGGATCAGCGTTTTCTGCCAGATAATCCCACACGTTCCTAGATTTGAATTCGCTAAGTAGTGGATACAGTCTAACACTCCATTCTCTGTACCACGTGGCTCTAGAAGTTGATTGATTTTTGATTCTCTCAAGTTCTTTCTTAAGCTCTTTCTTGCTTGCTAGGTCCAGTTTTAAGGCCAGGTACCCCCTCGGAACGAAAAAGTCTAGGAGACATTCTTCAAACTTGCTTCCTGGCCAATACTTCGATTTGAAGTCATTTGTCCTGAGTAAGACATGCATCGCCTCATGGTAGAGTAACCTTGTTATCTCTCTTTTGTTCCACTTTGAAGAGCCAATGCTTAATGATATTGTTGGGGCTGTGGTTGGGAGGGCAGTTCCTTGGAGCTGATTTGGGAGATTATTACTTATGTAAACTGTGATTTGTCTAGGGCAGACCAGGTCAAACCAAGCTTTTACAGATTTACAAAATTCCCTATTGTCCAAGTTCCCTATCCACTTAGCTTTGCCTAGGTCTGGTTTTGGAGGGTCCACAAAGTCCAATGATTGTTGCATATCCTGGTCTAGCTTCCCTGAAATTACCGACCCCCAGATCTCTAGGTTATCACTTTTCAGAGATTCTGCTACCTGTACTAGGTGTCTTGTACTTGGAAGCATGTAAAGAAAACGCATGATATAATAATTGTTTAGTTTTGATGTGGGTGGTGCAAATATCTCGTAGATCCAGGTTAGCTTGTCAATTATAGGATCATATGCTATCTTAAATTCCATACATAATACTCTCAAGAATTAGATATTTAATTCTTGCCAGGCAAAACACTATCGTGCCAGAGTTATGCGTTAAATGCAAGGGGACCAAACTTCTGTGCGGGAGACCAAAATGCCCATTGCTAGAAAGGGCAAGACTTCTGGCTAGCGTGAAGGCCGAAAAGAGGATGGAGGCAGCCAGTCCGCCCAGTGTGTTTGTTGGGCGGATTGGGTATCCAAAGGTTTTTGTTGGTCCGATGGTGGCTAGAGATGACAATCCAGAAGTGTTAGACTTGCCGGAGGCCTGGTCTAAGTTTAATTTGGAGGACATTGCAAGGTTGAGGGCAAAGTTGGTTAGAACAAAAGAATTGATTGATGTTCACCAGGCGAAGGACCCGAACAGGGATTTGCACGAGATGCAGATTTCAGTAATGTCAAAGTCGAGCGTTGATATGGAAGTTGAGTTTAGAAAAGAGCCGAAGACGGAGTTATCCTGGAATGATATAACTGCACCCCACGGGCTCTCTGGGGAATTGGAAAAGTTTAGGCTAGAAGATAACCCAAGGGTTCCTAGGAGAGTTGACGAGGTTGTTTCGGATGAGATGAAGGCTGGTGAAGCCTTGTTCGATTTGTACTCTCATGGTATACCAGTTAGCAGAATTTACAACTTGCTTTCTGTCGGTGTTTTAGGTATTGATAGAAAACTAGTCCCGACTAGGTGGAGTATAACGGCAACGGATGACACCATTGGAAAGGCGTTGATAACAAAAATTAAGGATTACAAGGAATTATCTGATTACTTGCTCTTCGAGTATTACAATCATGGGAACAGGTATGAAATCTTGATATTGCCAGGTGAGTGGGAGTTTGACAATGTCGAGGTATACGATCCCGGTTGTATATGGGTCACTGGAGGAGAGAAGCCAATCATAATTGCAGACTACGAGCCCTACGAGGGGAGAACAACCTATGCAGATAATATAACTGGAGCATACTACGCGGCCAGGCTAGCAGTTTTGGAATACCTACAAAGGATAAAACGCCAGGGCAAGGTTTTGGTTATCAGGGAAATAACCCCAGAGTACTGGATGCCAGTTGGTGTTTGGCAAATAAGGGAAAACGTGAGGCAGGCAATGAAGACAAAGGCGATGCGGTTTGATACGCTAGACCAAGCCTTGAATGAGATTGACAAGCGTCTCAATGTCAGGAATGAGTGGAGGAAGAAGAGCGAGTTATTGGCCAGGATACGTTCTAGGGAAGCATTGATGAGGTGGATTCCGGAGGAAGAATAGTTCGCTATCTTAACCAATCCTTAGCATGTACAACAATCCCTTTAACATTTATCCCGCTCTTCTCTGCCAATTCTCTGATTCGCCTTTCTTCTTTCGTGATAGCTTCCCTGCTAACATCTGCTCCTGGAAACTCTCTTCTTAACATATCCCTAAATGTTCTCCCAGCAGCAGGAAGGTTGAGAAACTCGAACCAGTAGAAATCAGAAAATTCCTTCGCCTCTTGGATTACCAAATCAATATCGTTTAAACCTGGGATTATAGGGGATACAAATGTGTAAGTCTTCAACCCCGAGTTGTGAAGTCTATTTAGGGCCTTTACTCTCTTTTCACTAGACGGTGCCAGCGGCTCGAACCTCTCTTCCACTTCTCTGGGAAATCCACCAATCGTAAGGCCAACTTCTGCGTAGGCCAGCCCTCTGAGCAGATCCATATCTCTAGTAACTAAGTCTGATTTTGTCAACAGGGACAACCTAGTTCTGGGATCTAGATTTTCTAGGACTCTTTTAGTTAATTCTAGTTCTTTTTCCACCGGTTGATATGGATCCGATATTGTTGACATGACGACTAGGCCCTTATGATAATTCCTGGCTAACTCAGGGGCATTTTCTTTGGCGATAACCCATGATCCCCACGGGCCATAATTGTACCATCTCTGGACAAATTTTGCATAGCAATATGAACAGGCGTGCTGGCAGCCCACGTACTGATTAACTGCCCAGTCTGCCCCAGGTATCCTTGTCTTGACAAATAGTTGTTTTGCTTTTACGTGAATTATTCTCATGTTGTGTTTAGAGAATTTAATCATTTTAATCTCCTTCTACAAAAACATATTCGTGAAGATTTTGTTTTCTCACTCAAAGCCTAGGAAGTACCAGGATGAGTTCATCAAAGATGTCTGGGATGCAGTTAGCAGTGGGAAGCATTTACTGGCCCATGCGCCGACGGGCATTGGCAAGACAGCAGCAGTTCTAGGTCCAGCACTAACTTGGGCTCTGGAGAATGATGGGACTGTCTTCTTTTTGACACCGAAGATTTCACAACACCAAATTGCTGTTAATGAGTTGCAGAGGATTGTAAAGAAGTACAAAGTTAAGTTTAGGGCGGCAGATATTGTTGGCAGGAGATATGCATGTGTCGACCCTGGACTGGAAGGGCTTGATACCGATGAATTCTATGAGGTCTGTTCAAAGAGGAGAAAGAATGAGAGTTGTCCATACTACGCTTGGGCTCGTGGTTTTACGTCTTCGCAGAGAAGAGAGGCAAAACTCCATGTAAAAAAATTGCTTGAACGATATGGTACCGTGAGACCGTCCTATGAGGTTATTGAGGAGTGCAAGAGTTTTGAGTATGGGGGTGAAAAGAAACCTCTGTGCGCATATGAAGTTATGACACAGATAGCAAAGGATTCCCAGGTTATAATTGCTGATTACTACCATCTGTTATCCCCTTCAATAAGAGAGTCCTTCCTGATAAAAATAGGAAAGCATTTACAGGATTCTGTTGTAATCATTGATGAAGCGCACAATGTCCCAAATAGAGTCAGGAGCCATCTCAGTGTTAGCATAACTCATCTGTTAGTTAGGAAAGCAGAGAAGGAGTTGAAGGTAGTTGGGGCTAAACACCTTGACAGGTACGTCAGGCGTTTGAGTAGGGACCTAAACGAGATTTTGAGTAAGAAGTTGGAGAACAAACGAGAAACCTTGTTATCTAAGTCTGATTTGGCCTCCTTGGATGAAGATGTGATAGACGAATTCCATGATGTCGGTATTTCCTATCTAGAGGCAACCAACAGGAATAAGTCTGCATGTGTTAAACTAGCAAAGTTCTTTTCTTTGTGGAGCGAGGATATGGACAGTTATATACGTCTTGCTAAGAAGTGGAAATCTGGTACTGGAGTGACAGTCTCTTATAAAAACCTAGATCCGAGTTTGGCAACACAGGACCTAATAGATTCTTCTCATTCAGTTATTGCTATGTCTGGAACACTTGTGCCATTAGAGATGTACAGGGATCTTTTGGGTTTCCCTCACGATATCACTCTGGAAAAAGTGTACAAGTCACCATTTCCAAAGAGCAATAGATTGAATCTCATATACACTGGGGTTACAACTCGTTACTCAAGGAGGAGTGAGGAGGAATTCAGACGTATCGGTGCTGTGATTTCTAGAGTACTGCCAGAGATACCTGGAAATGTTGCGGTGTTTTTCCCTAGTTACGACATTCTACACAATGTAAGGAAGTTCATAAAAACTGATAGACAAGTTCTAGTCCAGAGGGAATCTAGTAGGCCAGAGGAAACCAACGAGATAATCTCATTGTTTAAGAAGATGAATGACGAGGGAGCCTTATTACTTGCGGTTTCTGGTGGAAGTCTAGCAGAGGGTGTTGATTACCCTGGGAGAGAACTGGTAGGTGTCATTATTGTAGGTATTCCTCTAAATGAGTACGACCTAGAGACAAAGGCCTTGATAGATTACTATGAGTACAAGTTTGGAGCAGGCTGGACCTATGGGTATTTGTATCCTGCAATGGCTAGGGCTGTGCAAGCGGCGGGTAGGTTGATACGGAACGAGGATGATGTCGGTGTCGCTCTGTTCATGGATGAGAGGTACAAATGGAAGAATTACAGAAAGGTATTTCCACCTGACCTGGATATTATGGTGACAGAAAGACCCGAGTACGCAGTAAACCAATTCTTTTCAAGAACTAGTTAACCTCCCGATTTTGACTGGAACCGATTTGTAGTTTGGAATCTTTGTCTCTTCGTCGAACACGTTGGGCGTCAATTCGTTTATGGGGAAGTCATCAAAATGAAAGACACCTATCAATCTACCCTCTGGTACCTTACTGTACCCTATCTTGATCTTTGCCTCCAACTTGCCAACTGGTGAGATTAGTTCAACTAGTTCACCGTCCCGCAGTTTTTCTCTAAGGGCGTCCTTTTCACTTATCAGTACTGCCCTTGAACTGTACATTGCATTTAACCTTTCTGATTTGTTTGTTAAATCTCCTGTATTGAACTGTGGAAGCCTCCTTGCAGTTGTTAGCCTGTATGGGTAATCAGGGAACTCTTTCAACGTAGGTTTTATGTCTACGAACTTTGGTTCTACTGGTATTTCTACAAACTGGTCGTACCACGAATCACCGTAGAATAGTTCTGGCCTTATCTTTCCATATCTGGGGACCTTTTTTGATATCTCTGTGGTCACGTCGATTATGTCATGGAATCCCAAATCTATTCCTAGTCTCTTACCTAGTGCGTTCATTATCTCCCAATCCTGTTTTGCATTTTCTGGTGGTTCTAGAACTTGCTTCACGGGTCTTACTAGGTTTTCCCCATTTGTTATTGTTCCAGTCCTCTCTATCAGTAGAGGCGTGGGGAGTATTAAGTCCGCATACTCTGATGTTGCGTTGAAGTAAGGTATCCCCTGTACTAGGAACATCCTTTTTAGATTTTTTCTTACCTCTTTTAAGTTTGGCATTGATACTGCGGGATTGAATATTGATGTAAAGACGAATTCTGCAGGTTCAAGCAATAAGAAGTCTATTAATGTCTTTCCTCCGGGCCCCGGGTGTATGCCTACATCCCCTGCACCTTGGATATTTATTTTTCCTCTGTTTGTGATTATTCTGCCGTTCTTCAGTAAGGCAAGACTGGCCACTGCTTTTATTGTTGCAGTGCCATTGTATGTTTGTGTAACCCCCATTCCATGTGCTATTCCAAATGATTTTGATTTCTCGATTTCTTCTGCGAACTCCCTCACTTTGTCCATGTCTAGTATCTTTTTGTAGATAGGCCTTGCCTCCCTAGCAGAACCTACCAGTTTATCGAATCCAGGTATATCAGATGCCAGCCCTCTGTTTATCAATTCGTCGATTATTGCCAGTAGGAAGAAACTGACGTGATTCATGTCCATTAGGGCGATGTGATCAGCCACACTTGATGTCTCATCTTCCCAGAAAGAAACATAGAGCACATTGAGTTTTCCTTTTGATTTTTGTTCCATAATCCTAGCGCCCATTGCAGGGTATGTCACCATGGGATTCGTTCCGACTAGCAGTAGTGTGTCTAGTTTGTATATGTCGTCTAGTTTTCCCGGAGAACACCCAACACCTATAACTTCCTTGAAACCTTTAACCGTTGGGGCATGGCACAACCTTGCGCACGAGTCAACATTCTCTGAGCCAAATTCCCTCGCGAACTTGGATATGGCGTAATTGTCTTCATTTGTTATCTCGCCGCTCCCAATCCAGCCTGTTTTTTCTGGTTCTATATCTTTTAGTTTCTCAGAGAACATCTCGATTGCGTATTCCCAGTCAACAGGTTCTAGGCCATTACTGCCCCTTACCATTGGGCTTGTTACTCTATCTGGATTTATCGTGTTTATGCTTAGACCCTTTACACATGGCCTCCCTCTAGAAACAGGGTCCTCCCTGTCAGGCATGATGGTCTCTATCTTGTTGTCGTCTATCGAGTAGGAGAGTCTGCATCCTACCCCACAAAACATACATACCGATTTTATTTGCATACTATGTGCTAAGGAATTGCACAATTAAAAGGTTTCGTTCGAAAACAATATATTATATTTTGCATTTACTCTGGTATGGAACTAGTTTTTCTGGGGACAGGAGGAGGCAGATTTACTCTTGCTACTCAGAAGAGGCGCACAGGAGGATTTCTCATAAAGGAGGGGAAGGTCAAAATCCACGTTGACCCGGGGCCAGGCGCGTTGGTGAATGCGTGGGAGGCTAGGGAGAATCCAATGAGGACTACCCACCTGTTTGTTTCCCACGCTCACACTGATCATTATGTGGACGCTCCAGCCATAATAGAGGCCATGACAAATGGGACTAGGGATCACAGAGGTGTGTTGGTTGGAAGTGAGTGGTTGTTGAAGGGGGGAGACGGCGACTACCCGGGGATTATGAGGTACCACCAGGAGATGGTGGCTAGGGTTGAGGTCAGCAGACCAGGAAAGAAACTGGATTTTGATGGATTTGATGTCCTCCCGACAGAGACTAGGCATGAGGAGACGTCATGCACGGGTTTTGTATTTGAATTCCCGAAGTTGAGGGTTGGCTACACCGCAGATGGTGCTTATTATCCAGGGATGGAGGATTATTTCCAGGATGTAGATGTCTTGATACTAAATACCATTGCCCCAGACATGCACTCCATACCTATATTGATGACACTGGCTGACGGCATGAAACTAGTTGATGCCGTGAAACCGAAACTAGCGATAATCCAGCACTTTGGTTTGAGGGCCTTGAGATACGGGCCTGAGAGGATGGCGAGCGAGATTGCGGAGAGGACAGGAGTTAGGGCGATTGCGGCCAGGGACTTCATGAAGATGGACCTGAGCAAGGAACTAGGCAAGTCTGGGCTAACCAGTTTTCTTTAAATCACCAAAACATTTATAAACCCCATACCGTAAAACTATACTGAGAGTTAGCGTGGCTAACTCCCGTTAACTGACGCTGTGCGTCAGGAGGGGGTTTTTATGGAAGAAGCGAGTAGTATCAAGGAAGGTATAGAGAAGGCTATATCACTGGCAAAGAAGAGAAAATTTGCTCAGACTGTTGATATGGCAATAAACTTTAGGAATGTTGATTTCAGCAAGGTTGACAACAGGCTTAAACTAGAGGTTATCTTGCCCAAGGGGATTGGTAAGCCAAGAAAGATCGCCATAATTGCAAAGGACGAATTGGCCACGAAAGCTAAGGGGCTGGTTGATAGGATAATCAGTCCTGAAGAGTTGGAGGAGTTTGGAAAGGACAAAAAGGCTGCAAAGAAACTGGCCAAGGAGTACGACATATTCCTTGCAGAGCCCAGTTTGATGCCCCTCGTGGGTAGGTACCTAGGTCAGGTTTTAGGTCCTAGGGGCAAGATGCCAAAGCCGGTTCCACCAAATATACCAAATCTTGAACCGATGATCAACAGGCTTAGAAATACGGTTTACGTCGCAACGAAGGGGAAGTACCTGCCTGTGATCCATGTTCCCATAGGTACAGAAGAGATGAACCTGGATGACCTAGTTGAGAACGCAATGGCAATCCTTCATGCTGTCTTGGATAAACTTCCTCAGAGAGAGACCAACGTGAAGAATGTTGTGTTCAAATTGACTATGGGGCCATCAGTGGTCGT
This sequence comes from Microcaldota archaeon, assembly GCA_027077895.1. Classification (GTDB taxonomy): domain Archaea; phylum B1Sed10-29; class B1Sed10-29; order WALL01; family WAMD01; genus JALWQZ01. Next base: position 13,746 of record JALWQZ010000048.1, read on the forward strand.
GAATAATATTAACGGGTGAGAATATGGTTGCACCGTGGAAGGAGAAAGAGGTCAAAGAATTGGAAGAGATGCTCAAGAAATACCCAGTTGTCGCTGTGGCTAGCATAGAATCTCTGCCGGCTGCCCAGTTTCAAGAGATAAAGGCAAAAGTGAAGGGTCACGCAGTAATAAGGGTGGCTAGGAAGAGGCTCATAAAGAGGGCAGTTGAAGAGGGAAGACCAGAGTTAAAGGTCTTGGAGGATTATGCAGATGGCCCTATTGCATTGGTATTCTCGGACATGAATGCTTTCAAGTTGTATAACACAATAAAGAGGATGAAGTCAAAGGCACCTGTTAAAGCAGGACAGGTCGCACCCAACGATATCATTGTCCCAGCAGGAGATACAGGGTTGCCACCAGGCCCAGCGCTAGGTGATTTGAAGGCTGCTGGGATAAATGCAAAGATAGAAGGATCAACCATAAAGGTGGTTAAGGATTCTGTTGTTGCTAGGGAAGGACAGGTTGTGAGTGATACAGTCGCAAATGCTCTGAACAAATTGGGTATAAAACCAGTGGACATATTCCTTAGGATAAAGGCAGTTTATGAGGATGGAACTGTTTTCACTCCAGACGTGCTGGACATCAGTGAGGAGGAGACTATCTCAAATATACAGACAGCATACCAGCGCGCTTTCAACCTAGCAGTGAACTCAGCGTATCCAACAAAGGAGGTTATGGATGTACTTATTGCAAAGGCATTCAGCAATGCCAGGAACTTATCTGTTGAAATAGCGTTCCCAACAGTGAAAACAGTTGATTTGATCCTCGCTAGGGCCGCTTCTCATGGGCAGGCCTTGAAGGCATTAACCCAATAATACTCATGAAATAATGTTTAGGAGGAGGTAATAAGTATGGAATACGTGTATGCGGCTTTGCTTTTGCATGCAGCAGGTAAGGAGATTAATGAGGACAACGTTAAGAAGGTCCTAGAGGCAGCAGGTGTTAGTGTTGATGATGCCAAGGTCAAGGCCTTAGTTGCAAGCCTTGAGGGCGTTAATATAGATGAGGCCATTGAGAAGGCCGCAATGCCAGTTGCAGCTGCAGCACCAGCAGCACCGGCAGCCAGTGGCGGAGAAGAGAAGAAGGAAGAGAAGAAAGAAGAAGACGAGAAGAAGACAGAGGAAGAAGCGGCTGCAGGACTATCAGCCTTGTTCGGGTGAAACCCCTTCACCCACACTTCCCCTATTTTTTCCTAGAACCGAAAAGTTTAAAAATTAAGCCCCCAATAATAACGTACCACTTTTAAAGGGTTAGGGTGCCCTATATTTTGGTCGGGTGAGCCTGGTTCCTGGCACCTTCCCTTCTTACCTTCTTTTTGCCCCATCACCTTTATTCGATTTTGTGCACATCCTTTTTATTCTGTTTATGAGTAATCTTACAGGATGGCTGCTAGGATAGAAAGGATGAAACTGAGGGATTTTAAATCTTTTAGGAATGCAGTTATACCTTTCGTAGACGGTTTTGTAGCGGTAGTTGGACCAAATGGTTCGGGCAAGTCTAACATAATTGATGCTCTGCTTTTTGTTATCGGAGAGTCCTCCATGAAGGCCATGCGAGCCTCTAGGGTAAGGGATTTGGTCAACCATAAAAGTAAGACAGGCACTGCTGAAGTCACCCTTGAGATAAGAAACGGCACTGAGAAACATAAAATAACTAGAGGGATTGACAAGAACGGCGTTAGCGTTTACAAAATAGATGGTAAGAGGAGCACTAGGTCAGGAGTTCAGGAGTTTCTGAGTTCGATGGGTATCCCAACCGAGGGGTACAACATTATTCTTCAAGGGGAGGTTACCTCTTTCATACGCATGACGCCTGGCCAGAGGAGGCAGATTATTGAGGAGATATCTGGGATATCAGAATACGAGGACAAGAAAGAGGCAGCCTTGAGGGAACTGGAGAAGGTGGAATCAAAGATAAAGGAGGCCAATATACTCATTCACGAGAGGAAGGGCTACATCGCTGAATTAAAAAAGGAGAGGGATGAAGCAGTCAGGTATCTAAACTATCAGAAGAAGTTGAACCTGGTTAGAGCGAATCTCATAAAGAGAGAAAGGGAAAGACTGGAGAATTCACTATCAGAGAAGAAAAAGTTGTTAGAGCGTCTGAATTCGGAAAGGGCTGAACTAGACGGAAAGAGAAAATCTATCGATTCTGAGATTGCACACTTGAACACAGAGATAGAAAATCTAAACAACGAGATTGTGTCTAGGGGCGAGAAGGAGCATTTGGAGATAAGCAAGAAAATAGAGTCCACCCGGACAGAGATAAAATATCTTCAGGAGGACTATGCTAGGAAAACAAAGAGACTGGGGTTTGTCAGGACAGAGATAGAGTCGATCTCTAAGGAGGTCAAGGAGTTGGAGTCAGAACTGGCAACTAAAAAATCTGCATTGGAAAAACTGGAGAAACAACTGGCAAACTACCACTCATTGATTTCAAAGAAGGAGAAATCAATTGACGAATACAAGAAAAAGATGGAGGACCAAGACCTACTGGTTACTAGCATCGCGAAGAAACTTGATGGCTATACCAACGATATAAAGGTCAAGCAGGAGAAACTGTACTCCTTACTATCTGAGATAAATGGTGCTAGGGAACGGATTTCTGTTTTGAAGTTGACTCTAGACAGAATATCCTCCGAAACGAAGGCGAGTGAAGAAGAAAGGAAAATGGAAAAGCAACTGGAATCACTGAAGAAGGAGATAGGCAACCACAAGAGGATACTCCTTGATTTTGATAAGAAATTAAATGAGTTGTACTCTAGGGAGAAACAGTTGAATGAGAGATATGCCCAGATAGACGATGAACTAGACAAGGCCAAGGAAAGATACCATTCTATACAATCTAGGATTGCCACCATACGCTCTATGAGTGGCAACGAGGCAAGCGATGCTATCTTGGCTGCCTCAAAGAGAGGTGAACTCAGCGGGATAATTGGCAAGGTAAGTGATGTGCTGGATTACTCGGAGAAGTACTCAATTGCTGTGCAGACTAGTGCAGGACCTAGACTAAATTACATTATTACAGAGGATGACGTTTCTGCGACAAATGCTGTCAAATGGCTGAAGAAAAGGAGGATAGGGCGAACGACGTTTATACCTATGAATAAGGTTAGAGGGACAGAGGTGTCTCCAGACCTTAGGGCCTTAACTGGAAGGCCCGGTGTTATTGGCTTCTTGATAGACTTAGTCTCATTTGACAAGAAGTTTCTGCCAGTATTCAAGTATGTGTTTGGGGATACTCTTCTGGTTGAGAATATCGATGTTGCTAGAGAGGTGGGATTTGGCAAAGTGAGAATGGTTACACTTGACGG
>JALWQZ010000049.1 GCA_027077895.1 Microcaldota archaeon
GGTTTAATCACATTGACTATGTCTGGTAAAGGCATACGTGGAAACACGCAACTCATAAAGTTGGCATTTTCTCCAGATAAAGTCCTCTCCGCGATTGAGAAGAAGTTTGAGTGATATCCATATAAATCACTAGTGTTTATTTTTATGTATGCGTAGGAGTCAACGTAGGAGTCAACGAAGTGTTATCCTAGATGAAATACGGGCAAACCTTCCTCTGTTGTTGGGTATACTAGCACTCGTACTGTTGGTGTGGATTTACACCCCATTAACTGCCGCGATAGCGTATGGGGTTTTGTTGGCTTATCTCTCCAGGCCACTGATGCGTAGGTTTGAGGGGCACATTGGAAAGGGACTGTCGGCTTTTTTGTCATTGATAATCATTTCGTTTGTAGTGGTGTCCATCTTGGCTTACACAGCATACCAGGCTGGTGTTGAGTTTTCTAGCCTGAACCCCAATCAAGTCGTTAACAGTTTAATAGGAGCAAGTAAAACGATTTCCAAGTTTGCCAGTGAACACCCAGAGTTTATGCCGGTTATAAACTCGTTTTCTAACCAGTTGGATAAGTACACTAGTTTTATAACCGCACAGGCAGTCAACTTGGTGTTTTATCTTGTGAACTTGGCGATAACTCTTGTCTTGGCGTTGGTGATCGCTTTCTTCCTGCTGTATGATGGCCAGAAAATACGTGAGTTTCTAGAGTTGATATCGCCAGCGGAAGTCAAGGTACAGATTTCTAGGATAGACCAGAACCTTTATGGGATATATGTTGGTTCGTTGTTGTCTGCTCTTATTGTTGGGGTTATAACCACCATCACATTTCTAATCTTTAGTATACCCTATCCTTTCTTGGCTGGTGCAATTGCTGCGATTCTTCAGTTTATTCCCATGGTTGGACCGCAGTTGTTCCTTATACCTGGCACTGTCGTTGCGGCCATGTTCGGTAAATATCTTCAAGCAGTTGTTCTCCTCATTTTAGCAGTATTCCTATTTTTTGTCCCCGATAATGCTATAAAGCCGGTGATCATGAAGAGGACAACCAATATACATCCACTGTTGGTGTTGTTGTCTTTTATAGGTGGTGTTGTTGTTTTTGGGGCGCCTGGGTTTGTTATTGGCCCCTTTGTTTTAGCAGTTGCTGACGGGTTGATACATGCATGGTTAAACTGGGAGTGACAGGTGTTCCGGGCACAGGAAAAACGACAGTTTCGGCTACTTTTTCGGAGAGGTTTGGTTTTGAATTGATTGAGGTCAACAAGATTGCACTGGAGTTTAAGGTTGATGTTTACAAGGATAGTGACCTGATAGATATAGACAAACTACAAGGAAAACTGTCCAATATTCTTGAGCGAGAATCTGATATTATTTTGGAGGGGCATTTGCTTTGTAATATGTCATTACCCTTAGATTACTTGTTTGTTCTTCGATGTAGCCCTGATGTCCTAAAGGCGAGGTTGGTAAGCAAGGGGTGGAGTATGAGTAAGATAATGACAAACATTGAGGCAGAAGAGTTAGATTACTGTTTGATAAATGCTGAAGAGAACTATGAGAACATATATCAAATAGACACCACTTATAAGTCACCCGATGAGGTTGTTGACGAGATGATTTCTATAATGGAAGGTAGAAGTGTTGGCGATGTAGTTGACTGGTCCGAGCACTTATTCAATAGACTTTAATATCCTTTTCATCCTAGGTGTGTCCCCTTTCTTCCTTCCTTTTATGACAATGTACATAACGCCCAGTATTGCTAGAACAGGCAAGATTTCTGTAAAATTTGATTTTCCTTCCACCAATGCAGTGGTGTCAGCTTTTTCTGGGATCTTCATTTTTAGGATATCACAAAACCTGTCGTTCTCTAGATACTCTTGTGCCTCTTTGTTGGTCAGGACACCGGACTCAACTAGTTTTCCTGCTTTTATGCTTGCGGATTTTTCTATTTCGATCAGTGCTTTTTGCATCATCTTTATACCAGATTCGCTTTGGTCACTAGATAGAACGTTACTTGGTACACATTCTATGTTTTTTTCTAGTTTATCTTTTAGATTTTGATATAATGTGCTGTAGTCATACCCACTTCCTTCTTGTTTTGGTGTTATACTTGATACTGTTTTGTTGATTCTTGCTTTTACTAGTGTCTCGTGCCTTGTTGTTTCTGGCTCATTAGAACTCAGGTTCATCTTAATTTGATCGCTGGATATAAGTTCAATTGTTCTGTTTCCTCTGACCTTTGGCACATAGTACCCTCTTTTATCCTTATCAACTGGGCCAGACAAGTTACCATAAATTGGCAAATACACATTTATACCGTCCTTGCTTGGGTACTTAAGACTTATTTTAACATCATAGATTTTTGCTCCCATAATCTCCCTTTTTGATATAGTACACACAACTGGTGTTAACTCTTCACTATTTGTTATCTGTCTTATCCTAGTCCCATTAAGAGTGATGTACGTTGGCGTTTCACCTATCATTACACTTTTTGTTATTTTGGTTGGTGATGGATTTTCTATTTGATACACTACTTGTATGAACTTTGTTTCGTTACATTTGATTGATGATATATTCATCCATTTCCTTACAACGAGATTGATATCCTTTGAATACTTGTTAATCTCCTCATTTAATTTGTCATCTACATCAGATAGATGTCCAGGTGCTGTATCCCAATTGATTTCCTTGCTTGAAGCATACTCCCTTATATCTGGGCTAATGGGCACACCTGCCGCTTCTAACCATTTGATCTTTTCTGGGATATCACTGTATTTTTTAGATAACCTTGATTGTGCTTCGTATCTTATCTCATCGAGTTTTTCACTGTCTCGTTCTATGGTAATTACTCTCGTTGTATAATCATAATTCTCAAGGTTAGATATGTCCCTTTCTATTCCCTCTAAATCATGGTCTAAATCAGAGGTTTCAATGCCATCTGCCTTGGCTTTATCCAAAAATTCCTTTGTTTTGTACACTTTGTCTTTGATTTCCTCGAGGATTTTAGATTCTGGCGCTGTGCTTATTTTTGATGCAAAAAGAATAGACTTCGCTCCTTCTAATTTTGTTAGTAATTTACTTGACTGACATAATTTTCTTCCTTCAATGTAGTACATTTGGGCCAGTTCACTTTTGTATGTCATCTTCGAGTTGCAAATCTGATTTATTGTTGATACCCACTGGTCTTCTAATTGCTTTGCCTTTTTGTAATCTTCATCTGCCTCTTTTTCTAGAGATATTGCCTGTCTCATCATGCTGATTGCGTTAAATAGGTAGTTATCTCCTTCTTGGGCATTTGCGAGTCTAATTGACTTTTTGTAGTAAAACATAGAGTCATTCATCGCTTTGTCTCCAAGTGATAACCAGACCATTGTGTCTTCTGGTGATTTTATCACACCCACAACGTCAGGTTTTTGCAATATCACACCAGGCCTTTTTGGGGCCCCATCCTCATATTCTTTCTTTAATTCATTGAAGTCTTGATGCATCTGCTTCATCGCATCCTCTATTTTGCTTCTTTCTTTTACCATGTCTGTAAACAAACTATTTCCAGAGAACATCCTGTTGTAGTAGTCAGACAGGTCAACAGAAGCAATTATAGACAAAAGGAGAGCGTCTAGTTTATTAGATATGAATAATATCTGGCTAACAGATGTGATGTTCATGTCCTCAAAATCTTTTATTGCTTTGGATATCCTGTTGTTTATTCTTATAACTGTTGTGTTGCTATACAACTTTGACAATGCATCTGTTTCTTTAATTGAGGATTGTATGTCAGAGAACCCCTTTGTACCTATTAATTCTCCGTAACCAGAATATTCAACCTTGTCTAAACCCATTCTATCCGCTGTCTCAACATCTCTTTGTAGTTCATATTCTTCCTCTAAATATGCCTTTGTTGAGTCTACAAACGCTTGTTTTAGTAAGTCAACAGATTTTTTTCCGTCGCTACTTAGTATGAGTTTTGCCTTGTTTAACTCTACCCACGCTTTTACCATATCTGAAAATGCAGGATCATTTTCGTCTTTCCCAGTGTATGCTGCTATATTGGAGTTGCCAGTCTTTATCTTATTTATACCCAAACCTTCTGCTATCCGAGTGTACAGCGCGTTCTCTGCGCCAGGGATAATTCTTGCTAGCACTAGAATTCTCGGTATCAATCCTACAATGCCCAATGCATAGTCTAGTGGTTTGTTTAGGGTTGTGATGTCCGGCGATGTCCCCAGGCTAAGGTTAGGCAACACCAGACACGCTAAAACAAGACTAATGATAAACTTTGACCTCATCCCCCTCCCCCATATGTTTCTATATCTTTTCCTATTTATTGGTTGTCTATTTATTTTGCTGATGTATTCCATACCTGTTTTTTCATCACTCTTGGTATTTCGGGTATGATGTCAGATGCTAGGAGGGAGTACGCGTACTTTTCAAATGCTAGATCCCCGGACAAACCACTGATTCTCGCACCGACTTGTGCTGACTCAAGAAGCGTGTGTCCTTGGGCTAGCAGCCCAGATACGATCCCAGCTAGGACGTCGCC
>JALWQZ010000050.1 GCA_027077895.1 Microcaldota archaeon
GTACAGGGGAATATGAGGCGGTGGTGAAACAAACACAATCGTTTAGTTACTATGTTAAGGTAGTGGATATACAGAACGTGGCAATAGTTAGTAGTAGTCATGTGATTGAAGTGAAGATTGATCATCCTCCAAAGATTTTAGGATTTTGGGATAATGCAACTAATAACGAAATGTTATTGGGCGAGAAGTTATTAATCAATGCTAATGTGACTGACGACTTCGGCGTCAGTGATGTTTGGGTGAACTCAAACAACCCTGTTGGGAAATTTAACATGGAAAAAGAGAATGGTAATTTGTACCAAATCACAATCACCCCAACAAATGCTGGTTATGTAGTGTACAACATAACTGCCAATGATACAAGAGGTCAGTTAAATACGAGTGATTCAAAAACAATCAAGTTAATAGACACTTGGATAAAATCATACGGTCAAGGAGATATGGGTGTTGAGGGTGCAATTGTGGACAATGATTCATACATAATATACGGAAACGTTAAGTTATCATACTTGAGCAGTAATTCTAGTATATTTGCAATGAGAATAAATAGTAATGGTAATGTCATATGGTACAAAAAATACGTTCCAAAAGTGACAGATGCAGTAAATACTTCTGCAGAAGTTTATACTGGCGCCCGCATAGGTAATAATGACTACCTCCTTGGTGGAAAAATATCAATAACAAAAACAGTAACAGAGGGTGGAGGGTGCCACCTTATTAATGGGCAAACCGTTTGTTTTCCACCCACAACAGAAAACGAAACATACAGTTATCCTCTAATGATAGAGATAAATTCATCTGGATCTGTAGTAAGCACAAAATACATGGACATGAGCGGGTACAGCCTAAAAAGCATTAGTGAATCAGATAACAATCTGAACTATAGTGTAGCAATAACTCTTAGTGGACCGCCAGACATTCTCAAATTTAGAGGGGGTACATTGAATGAGAGTACGTTGTTTTACGTATCAGCGTATGGTTGTGATGTGCACAATGAAGGACTAAACTATCTAAAGGTTATAGATAGGAATGGTTCTACAGATATTCTCATGTCCCTTTCATGGGAACTAGAGTGTACATACACAATAAACGGGACAACACATGAACACTATGAGGGTGATACGGGGGTATTCATTAGAGGTACCCACAACCTAGGAGAGGTTTTAAGAGAGGCATATAATCAAAACTTTTATTATGTAGGAGAGTTACCGGATGGGGGGTATCTAACCATTCTTGATGATTCTGGCACTGAACAATTGATGAAACTCAACTCACAAGGGGATTTGAGTTGGAGTGTAGAATACACCAACTCTTCGGGAACCACCATACACCTAGAACCGCAGGGTGTAATACAAGAAAATGAAAGTACTGTATTGGTGGGGACAACTGAAAATAGTCAAACAACTGGAAATAATCAAAATTGCCATCTGTATATATTTGGGATAAACGATAGCACTGGTGATGTACTTTGGGGCAAAGAGTATACAAATCTAAGTCTAAGTTGCAGTTCAGTTTACTTGTATAACACAAGTGATGGATACTTACTGATGACAACCGATAATGCAGGCAATACATTAGTCGCAAAATTGAGCAAAAATTGGGATGTTATAAACTGTAACCATTGCTCAGATACTAACATTAAAAAACAACAAGAAACGAGTCTATGGCTTGACTCTATGAATATGGACTCATCAAGCGAAACTATCCCTGGATTAAACTCAACTAGTTGCAACGTGACGAACGCGCAACCCACCCAAAATTGTGTATGTGAACCCTTTGGGTGCACATAGACTCGGCATAACTCGACATAAATTGAATGATCAATGAACCCTAAAATCCTGATTTTAAGCCAAACACAGGATAATAGTATCAGCAAAACCTTTTTAAATGCCTAGTGTGTTAATACCGTGTTGGGGTTTCTAGGGTAGATTGTATGGAATACAAAGCGTACATACTGGTTCCAAAGGACAGGATAGGGGCACTTATAGGGAAGAAGGGCAAGGTGAAAAAGAAGATAGAAGAACTGACAGGTGTCAAGATCATGATAAACAGCAAAACAGGAGAAGTAGACATAAGTTATGATGAGGAACACGGCCCGGAGGCGATGAAAGCAAAAAGCATTGTGAACGCCATAGGGAGAGGATTCTCACCTGAAAAGGCTGAAAAACTGGCCAGTGACGATTATTATATGGAAATAATAAACATGCAGGATCTAGTCGGGAGGTCTAGAAACGCCCTAGTCAGGCAGAGGTCTAGGGTCATAGGGACAGAGGGCAGGGCAAGGAAGATGCTTGAAGACCTGACCAAGACTGATATATCCGTATACGGAAAGACTGTTAGCATAATTGGGCCACTGGAGAACGTGGAAATAGCAAAGGATGCAATTGAGATGCTCATAAACGGCGCAAAACACGGGGACGTGTACAGATATATACAAAAAAGGATGGAAGGGTTGTTTTTGAGGTGAGAGAATGGTAGAGAAGGCATCTAAGATATTCCAAGCATTTAAGGAACACAGCGTTGCCGAGTTCTTCAAGAAGAACAGGCAGATACTGGGATACTCTGGTAAGATAAGATCATTAACAACAATAGTCCACGAGTACGTTACGAACAGCCTAGACGCGTGTGAGGAGGCAGGGATACTCCCAGAACTAGAGGTAGTAATAGACCAACTAGGCCCAGAGCACTACAAGGTTTCCGTCCAGGACAACGGGCCTGGTGTTCCTAAAAAACTAGTTGGAAAGGCATTCGGAAAGATGCTTGCAGGAACAAAGTTCCACAGATTCATCCAACAGAGAGGTCAACAGGGAATAGGTGCAGCCGGTTGTACCATGTATGCCCAAATAACAACAGGGAAACCAATCAGAGTGATAACATCAACTGGAAACGGAATGATATATGAATGCTCAGTCATGGTTGACATGAAGAATAACGAACCCGTGATAACAGACGAAAAGGAATATCCCGGAACAATGCGGGGAACGAAGGTTATAGGTGAGTTCAAGGATGTTAAGTACGTAAAGGGAGAATACGGTCCGTACGAGTACTTGAGAAGGACCGCAATTGCAAACCCACATGCAAAGATAATATTTAGGGATCCAGACGGACAAAAGCACGTCTGGGAGAGAGCAGTAGATAAACTGCCTGCAATACCTAAGCCATCCAAGCCCCACCCACTAGGGATAACTGCTCACGACCTTTTAGAATACGCAAACGCAACAAACGCTAGGTCGTTACGTGGATTCTTTGTTCAAACATTTGATAGAATGAGTAGTGCAAAAGCAAAGGAAATCGAAGAACTGACAGGTATTGATTTCAACAGAAAGCCCTCGTCATTGACATGGGAAGAAGCAGCGGCAATAGTTGATGCAATAAAGAAGGTCAAGTTTTTGGCTCCTTCAATGAAGAACCTGTATCCTATAGGTGAAGAACAGATAGAAAAGGCGATCCTAAATGTCCTAAAACCGGAGTTCCATTCTGTGATCACAAGACCTCCTGCTGTATATCAGGGTGGTGTGCCGTTCATAGTTGAGGCAGGTATCGCATTCGGTGGAAAGGCTGGAAGGGAAGTAAACGGATCAAAGAAGATGGAGGTTATGAGATTCGCCAACAGGGCACCACTGCTATTCGACGCCGGGGCGGATGTTATCACAAAGGTTGTAAACGAAATAGACTGGAAAAGGTATGGGATAAGAGACGCAGAAAACATGCCAATAACAATTGTGGTCAACATAACATCCACATACATTCCATACACATCAGCGGGTAAACAGGCAATAGCAGACGTTGAGGAGATACACAAGGAGATAAAACTAGCCCTACAACTAGTTGCCAGAAGGACATCACAACACATATCCAGAAAACTCAAGGAGAAGGAAAAATCAGAAAAGAGAAAGACACTGGTAAAGTACATCCCCGAAATCGCATACGCCCTAGAAAAACTGGTGGGCGCAAACAAGCAGGAGATTGAAAAGAACCTATTAATGATAGTTGAAAGGAAGTACAAAGAGTGGGAGGAAGAAGAAAGCCAACAAGAAGAGGCTGAAGAAACAAAGGTAGAGAAAGACATGGAGGGTGAGACAGATGAGTAAAAAATCAGAAGAGAGAAGAAAAGAAGTCCTTCAGAGATTGCATGAACTCGGAGAGGAAGTTGCAGAGCAGATACTCAAAGGGGAACCACCAAAGATAGAGATTCCTGTTAGATCACTCTCAAATATTGAATTTGACGAAGAAAAGAAAAGGTTAAAGTTAGGTAGCAGGGTGGCAAAAAGGGCATTCTTGAACGTCTCACACACTAGGAAATTCATGCAAACACTGTTAGTAGCCGCATTTGCCAAGGACCTAGTGGAAAACAACCTACACACCAGTTTGAGAGATATGTACTATGCATTGAAGAGGACAATTCCAGGAACAAAGGAGAACACATTTGATGAACAGTCTGAGTCTGACGCTGTCGTTGTTGACCTGGAGGTAGCCAAGGACATACTAAGAGAAGAAATGCACCTAAACGCAGATGTTAG
>JALWQZ010000051.1 GCA_027077895.1 Microcaldota archaeon
TCATCTGAACCTAGCCTAGCGACCACCAACACTGATTTTATGTGGTTTTCACTGTCCAGTGAGATTAATCTCTTTATGGCCTCGTTTGCAGTCATGTACCTGTTGTTCGCTCTGTCTATATCCAGGAGAACTAGGGTGTGGAGCCCGTGGTCTAGGTTTCTTAGTATCTTGTCGTAGAAACTTGTTGGCTTGAAGTTTTCTGTCCAAAATGGGACTGTTACAGTCTCGCCAAATTTGTATATATGCAGTCCAGTTTCTGCTATTGCGGATACTATCGACGCATTATGGATTATTCTAGTTTTTACCCCCTTGTCTGCTGCCCTCATTACTATGTCCGAGTGCGTGGTGGCGACTAGTGGATCGCCGCCGACTAGAACGACCACATCCGAGTTCTTTGCTTCGTCTATGAACGTGGGACGCACCTCAACATCATGCCTGGATAGGAGTTTTACATGCTTGCCTATCAATTCTTCCAGTGCCTCTAGGTGCATGCCCATTGGGAAACTAGTGTAGTTCTCTAGGTAGACCTTGCTCGCTTTCCTTGCTATCTCTAGCCCCTTTAATGTTATGTCCCTCTCATCCCACAGGCCTAAACCTACTAAATACAACATTTCAGACACCCATCAATAGCCTTAGTGTATCCCTAGTCCCTGGGCCTAGCCCTATTATTGCTATGAATAGCCGTAGTATCCATGGCCAGTCTTTTTCATCTGAGACGACCTTTATGAGAGCAATAGCCAGAACTGCAATGGTTATCTTTACTACAGGATATACCTGAACTCCAAAGTGTTTTATTAGAACGTTGGTCACGACGTGCTGCTCAAAGTATCCAGGAACCATTGATAGCGCAATCATCGTGGCAAATCCATCCAGTGACTGACCGACTATTACCCAGATATCCTCTCTATTTGCCCAGCCCAGTCTGTTCATTATCCACCAGACAGAGTAGCCAACAGCAATTGCCAGGCCTACGATTAGACAAACGTATAGTATGTTGTGGATACCCGTTGTGAGGAGTATCGCCAGTATTGTGAAGCCGATGATCAGAATGAGTCGCTCGTTTGTTTTTTTCATTAGTTCATAGAACCTGTCTCTGCCCACCCACAGGACCACTAAAACGATTGATGCGAGCGTGAAATAGATTCCAGGTGTGACTGCGAGTATGTGAGTTGGGAGGATCCCATAATGCTCCACTACCCAATCTTCAATTGCCCTTATCATCCCACCTATAAACGATATGAATACTATCGAGTCGAACCATTTCTTGTTTATCTCTATATTGGCCCTGTTGAAGACAAATTTTGCTAGATATATTGCCAGTAGGAATCCAATTGCATATAATGTGGTGTTTACTGGATTGTACCCCTGCCCTGTGAATATAGGCTTTACAATGTACTGTTCTATTATGCTAGGCATACCTGTTTTTAGGGGGAAATGGTTTTTAATGCTTTAAATCAAAAACTTGGTGATGTTCTTTGTAAGGGCCAAGAAGACAGAGGCAGAACGAGTTAGGCAGAGACTTGTGGATTTAGGTATCTTTGACTCTAGACATCTTGTTGAGAGGTCGGGAGACTACATTTTATTCCCAGTGAGCGAATGTGCAGAGGGGTTTGATTGTGTTGAGATGGAGGGTAGAACTAGGAATGTGAAGCCGACTAGTCTCAAGGAAGCATTGTCTGAATTTTTGACCCCGGAGGAGTTGGAGAGGGCGATAACTAGTTTTGATATAATTGGGGACATTGCAGTGATCCAAATATCAAGAGGTATGGAAGATAAAGCGGAGTTAATCGCGGATGCCTTGATGAGGGTTCACAAGAACGTTAAGGTTGTGTGCCAGAAGATGGGTCCTAGGCAGGGAACTTTTAGAGTCGCTCCAATGAGGGTCATAAAGGGGGAGGATAGGTGCACTACAATCTATAAAGAGAATGGCGTTAGGATGAAGGCAGATCTAGTGCGCGCTTACTTCTCTCCTAGATTGTCCCACGAGAGGGAAAGAATCGCCAATCAAGTAAAGGACGGCGAGACAATTGCTGCTTTGTTTGCAGGTGTGGGGCCGTATCCTCTAGTCATCGCCAAGAAGAAAAGGGTCAAGATATTCGCTGTTGAGTTAAATCCATATGCCTATGGGCTTATGGTTGAGAACATAAAAATGAACCACCTTGTTGGTGAAATAGAACCAATACTAGGAGATGTTAGGAAGGTTGGACCGGAATTACCAAAATGTGATAGGGTCTTGATGCCATTGCCAAAGGGAGGAGAGGATTTTTTGGATGTCGCCATGAGAATTGCTAAGCCAGGTGGCATTGTTCATTTTTACCAGTTTACCCCCGAGGATGACCTGTACGGCGAGCCCATCTCTAGGATAGAATCAGCCGCTAGGCGACTAGACAAGAAGGTTAAAATACTAAATAAAAAGATTGTACTGCCTCACAAGACTAGGGTCTATCATGTTGTTATTGACTTCGCAGTCTACTGACTCATTTTAGTGCGTCCCACAGTATCTGCTCGTTTGGATCTACCTGTATCCCCCCAGACGTTATTACCATAGGGTGAGGCCTCGGGTCGTTTGCTGTGCCTCTCATTTTCTTGACTAGAAGCGCTCTCATAGGTGGTTTGAAGTAGAGCCCTATCACACCGTCAGTGACGAAGTCTTCGACTCCGAACCTGGAGAACTCATCTCTACCGCCAAATGTTTCCGCTGTCATCACCGTAGTAACTCCTAGTTTCTTCATTTCGTCTACTAGTTTGAATAGGTTGAACCTTATGTCTGACTGTGATGACATGAATATTGCGAACGAAGTTGTCGAGTCGATTACGAGCCTTTTTGCGTTTATCTCCTTTACCATATCCTTTATTCTTCCTATTTCTGCATCAAAGTCCTTGGCGAATGTTTCCGGGTTGACTAGGTTCATCCTGTATATCTTTATCAAGTTCTGTTGCTGGTACTTGACAATGTCCCAGTTGAATGACGTCATGTTCCACCATATATTTTGGACTCCTTCCTCAATTGTGATGTAAATTCCAGGGTCGTTGTATAATTCTGCGCCCTTGTATATGTACTGCATTGAGAATATAGTTTTTCCACATCCAGAACCACCTGCAACTAGGACTGAACTACCCTGCAGGAAACCGCCCTGAATTAGATCGTCCAGGCCAGGAATACCAGTTGGAACTCTCTCCATAAACATCACCTATCTTTAAATTGAAGGTTTTCGTTATCATTACTCGATAGGCGTATTTAAGGTTTGCCTATGGTGGACATATATAACGAATTGGTTGAGATGGTGGAAAAGCCTACATGGAAATCATTGCTCATAGATACTGTTAAGTCTTCTGGCATAGATCCATGGGATATTGATATTGGGAAACTAGCAGGTATGTTTGCTGATAGGATTATGTCTATGAAGGAGCATAATCTAAGGGTGCCGGCTAATGCAATACTGGCTAGTTCAATACTTTTGAGGTTTAAGTCGGATAACTGGGTCTTTTTCCCTAGGCAAGATGAAGATGAGGAAGAAGAGTCAGACGTCGAGTTCACAAGGAAGACAGGAATTGAGATACCAGACTTGCCCCTTGTCAAGAGAGTTACAAAGAGAAAGGTTACGTTAGATGATCTAATAAAAGCAATAGAAGATGTGATGGCGAAGGAAATAAAGAAGAGGAGCAAGGGAGCGAACAGGCCTAGGCTAGATATAAATCCATTAACCGTTCTCAAGGATAGTTTCTTTGATGGTGAAAAACTAGATGAGACAAAGAAACTTGTGATGCTGTCTCTAAATGAAAATAAGGATGAGTATGGCCTTGTTATGTTTTCTGATATACTCCCAAATAATAACAGAATGACGGTGGTTGAGGTACTACTAGCCCTGTTACATTTGGCCAATGAAGGAAAGGTCTTCCTATGGCAAGAAAACTTCTTTGATGATATAATGATAAAAGTGAATGAAAATGGAGGATGAGTTAGATAAAAGAGGAGTTATTGAAGCTGCGCTGTTCATGAGCCCTGATCCTTTAGGTATTGATAAACTTTCTTCAATAGTCGGCTTGAATCTATCTGAGACCTTAGCGTTGTTAAACTCCCTCATTGAAGAGTATAAGACCAGACCAGGTATAGAGATAGTTAGAATAGAGGGAGGAAAGTACAAGATGCAGGTCAAAAAGGAGTTCCTTCCGTATGTGAAGGATCTAGCCACCACAATTGAAATGAGCAAGGCAGTGTTGAGAACCCTGGCCCTGATTGCCTTCAAACAGCCCATAAAGCAGAGTGATGTTGTCAAGATAAGGGGAAACAAGGCATATGATCATATAAAGGAATTGATAGATAAGGGATTTGTGAAAACGAAGAAATTTAGGAACACGCTACTTCTAGAAACAACAAGAAAGTTCGATGAGTACTTCGGGCCGATAAGCAGGGGGACAAGCAAAAAGAGCCTGATCGAG
>JALWQZ010000052.1 GCA_027077895.1 Microcaldota archaeon
CAATTGTGTGACCAGTGGATCCTGTGTTGATAGGTCTGTTAGGCTTATCTCTCCTATTGCGACTGGGGTTCTAGATATGCTGGCCAGTGTACCAGCGTCCCCTGTGAACAGTTCAACGTCTACCTCCTTGAAGTGTGAGCCTGGGGCGAACTCTGGGAGTGTGACTGTGAGCAGGCCCTTGTATGTCTTTCCAGGTGCTAGCACACCATTTGTTAATCCATTTATTGAGAAACTCACACTAGCGTTTGATATTTGGTGAACATCGAATGTTAGGTCCACGTCGCTATACGCTGGTGAGCCGGGGTTGTATGTGACTGGACCGTATTTGACACCAGTATCTGGGTCTACCCAACTAGCAACAACGAAGTACTTTGTTCCGTAATCCAGTGTGAAGTATGCCTTTCTGGTGACCCCAGTGTTTGTTTCGTTTATCTTCTCCTCCAGCCAGGCGTTCCATATCTCAACGTGGACGTTTTGCTTTGGAACACATTTTGTTGGATGTATGCAGATTAATGGTTTGACGGTTATGTGGACTTGGGTTGGTACGACCTTTATTGTTGTCACGGTTGTGTTCCCAGCGTTAACGGTTACTCCTGGGAATGATTGATAATAAACAGACCCAGGTGGCTCTGCCATTATTGTGTAGGTTCCTTCTTCAATGTTTGTGAATTTCACCAGGCCAGCAGCGTTTGTTGTCATCTCGTTGTATGTTTGGTTGCCTTTTACTAATTTGACTTTGACGCCTGCCATTGGGTCCTGCATCCCATGGGCGCTTATCACGTGTATTTCTAGGTTCCCTGCCTTTGCCAAGTTTATTTGGCTCATCCAGACAGTTATATTAGCACCGCCAGTGACTGTTGTATTTGCCATCCCATATGCTGCACTCCTCACTTGAACCTCGTATGTTTTGTTGTTCAGAAGTGTGAATACAACCTTCCCAGTGATGTCTGTTTGCGTTTCTGGGACCACTAGTTTCCCATTGTAGAACACAGACACTAGTGCCCCAATTATTGGTTTCTGCGTATTTTCTTCCTTCACGTAAATGGTTGTTTTGAACCCCCTGTTCATCTTTATTGTTATGCCGGAGTATGTGGACCACGCTGAGGCTTCAAATGGCAAGTCATTGTTACCTATTATCTTGTTGGCGAAGTATGCACCGTTTGGATCCTTTGCTGTCAAGTAAAACTTTTGTCCTTCAGGTAGAACAAGGGTCGCCTCGCCGAAGGCATCAGTTTTTGCACTAACAGTTGTGTTCTCGTTTCCTTGCAGTGGCACACCATCCTCATCTGTGGCTGTTACAATTATACCTTCCAGTGGCGTCCCATCTTGGGCTTCAACGGTTATCGGGATGTGAACGTAATTGGTGCTATTTATGACGGTGGGATGATAGCGTACTACCGGATTTTTCACCTTGTCTGACATAGTTATTATCCCAGATTTAATTGCACTGAGGAAGTCTGACCAGGTGTCGTTGTACTGCATGTTGTCACAGTCAATTACGACGTTGTAGTTTCCACCAGTGGGGCAGTTGGTTGGATTATCTATGTGTAAGTAACCACTCCCATCAACGTACCAGTCTGTTGAAATAACGTCCGATGGGTTAGTTGGGTTTACAACCTCTACCTTACAGTTCGTGGGGATGTCACCGTTTGAATCCATCAGTTGTATTGTTGTTAGATTCTCAGAGAGTCCTAGACAGCCAGTTGGTGCTGTTTGGTTTGAACATTGGGTTCGAATTGTTATGCTAAAAATCCCACCCTTTGGTGTTACAGGAGTATTCTTTTCTTCGCATCCCTCTTTTGAGAGTGAGACAATCAAATCTTTATCTAGGTACCCCCCTGGGATCTGCAACTTTGCCTCTCCATTCTGCCCAGTGGTTGCAGTGGATATTGTGTTCATGTTTTGATCTAGGACTTGTATGGTAGCGCCCTGGAGTGCTTTTCCAGATATCTGGTCAATTGCGTTTATTGTGAGCGTGATATGGCCTCCTGATAGCATCCCTCCACCGCCAGATGGGCTCAATGCATAGAATCCACCGAGAATTATTAAAATGATCAACCCTATGAACAAGGGAAATGATGGTATGCCTGCGTTTTCTATTGGATCTACTATCTTGTATACTTGGATTCCTTTGGCGTCTAGAGAATCGAGAAAATTATACCATTTGTCTTCGAGATTGGAATAAAAACCCATTTTCATCCCCCTTTATGAATTGTTTTTGATTATGCATGATGACTATTTAAATATATTGCCAACATGTAACCTATCGGGTATACACAGGTTAACAATTGATAGCAATTGATTTATGTTTCATGAATACCTAATCTACCATAGATGTACCCCCTCATATCATCTGAGACCACTACCTCTTTACACTTCTCTCTTCTAAGTATTAAGTTAAACGATGGATTATCTACATTTGTGCCACCTTCGCACCAGTATATGACGTGTCTTGTCTTTATGCGGCCTTTTGGGTCATACCTCCATGTTGAGTTCATCCCTGGGACTGGGAGGTATGTGGATTTTAGGCCGGCGGGGTTTTCGTAGTTCTCTTTTATTCTATTCATATGGAAACTAATGACCGTCTGGTTTATTACATCTGGATGTTCATGTGTGTTCCTAGTCACCTTATACGTTTCTTCAACATTGTACAGTACACATGAGTAGCATGAGAAGTTTAGAGGTAGGGACAAGAACCACCATCTAGCTTTGCCCTTTTGGCAGTTTACGTTCGCTGGTCCATTTGTGTATCCTACAACGAAGATCATATACTCCGCCATCCACTGACCACACTGCCAGTTGTCCCCACCTGTTCGGTTGAAGCACAAGTAATATTGGGTTGAGTCTACACTTACATTGTACTTCACTGGATCATCTTTTGCATACCCTGCTGAAACTTTCAAGGTTTCATTGCCTGCCACATGGTTTATTATTGCAGCGGTTGCTTTTGCCAGTGGGCTGTCACTCACGTCTATACCCCCATTATCATTAAACTTGAAGAACTTCAAGTCATACCTATTTGTGGAATTCACTGCTGTGAAGTAATTTGGGTTTTTGGATGTGTTTATTATAGTCCCTCCAACTAAGCTAGGTGAATGTATATAAGTGGAAGATAGTGCATTTCCAGGTCCACTCCTACTACTATACTTTCCTTTATAATCAGGATAGAAACCATCATCATCACAGGTATAATCTACACATGTTGACTCACATTTATCCAGGTCATTTGGTGATACGTAGGAATAGTCACCTGAATCATTAACACACTCGCACCCTGTTAATACATGTTTTGCAGTCCCGCCCGGGAATGGGTTATCTGCGTTATCAGATCTAGTACTTCCTTTTTTAAAACATGTACCCCAAATTGGCCATGGGTTCTTCTGAACTAATGATGAGCCAAAGAATGCCACTCCAATGTCAAAGTATTTCCAGAGGCATCCCCAGTTCCAGTTATCTTGTGAGCACGATATTGTAGAATGAATCCTCAAATTCTCGTTTTGTTGTGCAGTACATGGTATTGTGATATCGAGTATATCCTCTAAATCTGTTTTATTGAACAGGTTTACTGGTCTGTAGTATCCACCACTCAAGTATGCAGCCAATAGAGTTTTTGTTACATTACCTAGATAGTATGGAACCTTGGACGCGTCCCTAGTGATGTTTCCTATCCTTAGATCAGAATATTGAGGTTCTCTTATTTGAATCGCATATCTGTAATGATACCAGTACGAGCCGTTTCCGTAGTCACTGCTTGTGGCGCCAAATCCCTGTATCCTATTATTGTTGTGATCTTTGAATCCTCCAACATCGTGCCAGGTTGGGTCTAGGAATGTGAAGTTTTGGAATACTTTGCTTAATGCTAGAGCATAGAACCCTAGCGGATCGTTGGTGATGAATGTTTTTGTCCCCTTAGGCAAATACACATCTATCTCAGTATACTGGCTGGCGTTTGACGTTATTCTAGCCACCGGTGAGTTTGGCAATTTTGAGAAGTTCGCTGTAACTGCAATTCTCCCATCTTTGCATAGCTTATTGAGGTTGGAGAAGGGGATGTTTTTCATTCCGCTGTATGTGTTTATGTCATTTACGTCACAACCTAAAAGTTTTGTGGATTGAATTGCTTGGGTTGGGTCAACACATCTTTGTAGGGGGCATGTCAAACCAGTATCTTGTATTTCTTTTCCTTTGTCTGTGGTTTCTCCACCGTAATAACATCCATCATAGTCTCCTGTATCTGGGTCAAAAATCTCTTTTACTCCAACTACCTGCCCACTTTTGTTAGTCATCCACACCTGGCATACCAATTTTTTTTCTCCATCTATATTTTCATTTTGACAATTTGAGCACAGATTTGTGGTTATTCTTATGAGTCAATACTGGCTGACTATGTTTTTTAT
>JALWQZ010000053.1 GCA_027077895.1 Microcaldota archaeon
GGAAAGTTCATCAGGTCGAACACTCTTCTGGTTACGTATAACTTGGCCAATTCCTGACTCTTCTTCCCCTTGACCACTGAGTTTATCTTCTTTGATGTCTTTGGGCTCTTCAATGCCGTTAAAACCTCTATTATCTTATTCTCACCTATCCTTCCTTTCAACTGCCATTCCTTCTTTTTTTCGTTCCAACTGGCGCCAACTATCTCTGCGGCAATTCTGTCTAGTTCTTCTATGTTCAAGTCCTTTCCCAAAAAGTAAAACATCTTGTTGTGGATCGTGAAGTGTACACTGGCTAGAAACCTGGCCAATTCTAAAGGTGTCGTGTCGTTTTCTACCTTCATCTTTTTGACAACAACCCATTTCTGGTCTGGTACGTCTGCGAAGAACTCTATCTTACCTTCCATGCCAACACCTCATATACCTAGAACATCCTTCACCTGGTCAACCATCTCTGTTTTAACCATCACTAGTACCTTGTCCCCTGGTTTTAT
This sequence comes from Microcaldota archaeon, assembly GCA_027077895.1. Classification (GTDB taxonomy): domain Archaea; phylum B1Sed10-29; class B1Sed10-29; order WALL01; family WAMD01; genus JALWQZ01. The sequence goes on from JALWQZ010000053.1 coordinate 492, forward strand.
CATTAGGTCCTTTGATGGAAATCTGAGGTTATCCTTGTCGTAGACGCCTATTATGTAGGCCTCCTCTGGCAGTTTTACGTCCTTTATCGCCTTGTTTGCAAGTTTGCTCTTTTCGTCAACCTCAACCTCTAGTATCTCTGCGTCACCCCTTGATATGAATGCTAGGTCTAGAACGTGTGGTTTTGTCAGCAGTTCAGATATGTAGCCTGCGGCCGCTGCCTCTGGGTATATGACCAGGTCTATCCCTAGTTTTGCTAGAACGTTTTCGTTGTAATGAACCCTTCCAAGTCTTACGGCAGTTAACTTTGCCCCCATCTGCTTTGACAACAGGGCTATTATTAGGTTGGTTTCATCTGATCCAGTCAATGATACCACAGCGTCTGCCTCTGGGACGCCTGCCTCCTCTAAGGTACTGGGCTTTGTCGCATCACCGTGGATGACCATTGCATTGAGTTCGTTTGATATTTCTGTGCATTTGTCCCCCTGCTTGTCTATGACCACCACATCGTGTTGCTCTTCCATCATAATCTTTGTTAGGTGATACCCAAGGTTTCCTGCGCCAATAATTACCACATACATGTCACAACCTCCATCTCGTGTCAATAATATAACCAATCACGGTTAATAAGGGTATTATTTCTAGCCTGCCAACTATCATGTTTATTATTAGTGTTATTTTTGCTATCCATGGCATTGAGGCGTTTGTGATTAGGCTCATTCCTGCGTTGCTCTGTGCGGATATGACCTCAAATGCGCTATCCACTAGGTTGTAGCCGGACATTGACAGCACTAGGGTTCCTAGGAATATGAACAGGCCGTATAGGGTTATGAACAGGAGCACGTCTTCAACAACCTTTTGTTTTAAGAGTTTTCCCTCATACTTCCTTACGACCACTGCGTTTTCTGGCAGTGCTAGTTTCTTTATTTTCCAGTATAGGGTTTTCAGGAAGATGATGAACCTAGAAATCTTTATTCCACCGCTAGTTGAGCCAGCAGACCCTCCTATGAACATGAGGGCCCCTAGAACTAGGAGGACGAATTGGTTGCTCAAAAGTAATGGTTTCAGTGAGTTTGTTACGAACGCTCCGCATGTGAGTGCCCCTATTACATTGAAGAGGGCCAGTTTGAACCCGCTCGTGCCAAATAGGTTTACCATCCCAGGTAGGACAAGGAAGAAGCCGATTATTATGAGTGCTAATAGTCCTAGGACTTGCGTGTCCTTGAAGTAGTAGGATTTGTCTTTCTTATAGACCATGTAGTGAGCGAAGAATGATATGGCTCCCATTATTAGTAGGAATGATAAAACACTGGCAACTGCTGGATTTGTTATTATTGTGGCGTCCCCTGTCGTGAATCCTGTTGTGGATATGGCCGACATTGCGTAGTTTATTGCGTCAAATGGTTTCAATCCAACCAGCCACAGTAGGAACGCACCCACTGCGGTTATTGCACCGTATATCTCCCAGATGATCTTTGACGTGTGAACTAGGTTTGGTCTTATTCTCTCCTCCCTTCCCTCTGCCATTGCCAGTTTTGATGATTCGAATATGGAGATAAGGCCCACTAGTGCAATCATGACTATTCCTGCGCCACCTATCCATGACAGAAAGTTTATCCAGAGAACATATGTCCTTGGTATAGTGCTCATATTCACAGGCGAGCCGTGGAATATGTCTAGGCCTGTCGTTGTCAGGGCGGATGTTGCTTGGAATGTTGAGTCTGTTAAACTCTTGTTCAGGCCTATCGTGAATGGGAGACCTGCTAGAAAGCATGCGATTATCCAGACTATTAAGACTGCGGCCAGTGCATGCTTTGACTGGCTTGGGAATTTTGTGTCAAATGCCTTCTTCAAGAACAGCCCTAGAGCCGCCGTGAAGGTCATGGGGAGTATGAAGGCGGCTAGGGTCTTCCATGAGAATTCAAATAACAGTGCGTATACTATGGGGACTATGAAGACTAGCGAAAACCACTCTAGGACTTCGCCTGTGTTTCTCAGTATGACCTTTAGGTCTAGTTTTCTCATCATTCAATGAACCCCTTTCTAGTCTTTTTGTCTAGGATTGTGTAGGTTATACTCGACTTTATCCCGTCCATGTTCATGTCCTTCATTAGGAAGTCCCTTAGTTCGTTTGTGTCTCTAAATCTTGCCCTTATGAATATGTCCACGTTACCAGTTGCTAGGTATATGCTTCTAACCCTAGGGTCACCTGATAGTTTTCTGAGCACTTCGCCTGTGTGGCCTCTGTCGACGGTTAGGGCGATTATGACATTGATATTCCAGCCTAGGCGGTCGTGGTTTATTATCGGGGCGAATCCCAATAGGACGCCGTTTTTTTCTAGTTTTTCAATCCTATTCTTTACGGTCCCGACGCTGACGTTTAGGGCCTTTGATATCTCCCTGAAACTGGCCCTTGCATGATCTGTTAGGTAGGCCAGGATTTCCTTGTCCAGTTTGTCCAGTTCATAATGCTCCATGTTTGAAAAAAGGAAATCTGAATATATAATCTTAACATCATTTGTTCGTTTGTCCACCGATACACTCATTTGTCTACTGCCTTGGCAGGCCCCACTTGTACAACCATTTTATCTCATATCCTTTGAGCGGTCTGGAAAAGTAAGCTAAATTGTCCATTGTCCCATTAAAGTACAACCCACTGCCATCTGTATAAAATATACCCATGATAAGTGGGTTATCCGTAAATGCCACATTAAGTGTATTGCTTTTTATATAACTCCCGTTCATATAGAGCGAGTTTGTATGAGCATCTGGATCACTCACGAGACATATATTATACCACAAATTTGCTTGCGGATTATTATTTGTTGTTAAGTAGTCTGAATTCCCTGTAGCATTTGCTAGCAATAACCCCACATTATCTGATGTGCCCATTTGTATGTTCCAACCTCTTCCGTGACCGGGTGTGTTAACATTGGTAAGCTTTGATACAACACCTTGCCATGAACTAACTGAATGTTCCTTTGCCCAAATAAAAACAGTAAAACCATTTGGTGGGTCTAGTGTAGGATTATCAGGAACTTTCACAATCTCGCCATTTCCATCCATATCTAAACCTCTCCCGAAAACTGCAGGCACTGTTTTTGCGCACCCATTTGTATTTATCTGGCATATCCCACCAGAGCTGTTGTACAAAGTTCCATCATTTCCATTTCCACTATCATCTGGCACTGTACTACCTGAAACATCATCAAAAGACCACCAACCGACGAGACTCCTATCGGCCGTTTCTTCGTTTACTGGCAAGGCCACGATGTTTGTGCCGTTGCCATAGACTTCTACGGTCTTACTTCCGTTAAAGCCTGAGTTCGTAAGTAGATCACAAACTGCCTGCTCACCGGGGCCAAGGACGGGATCACTTGCGTTAACCTCACACATTGTAACCCATACGTGCGGGTCCGAGGTTCTAAGCGTTGTAAGGTTTAACGGCTCTTGACCAAGGTTTACAACCATGACCTTGCCGTTGCCAATGGTTGAAATGCTCATCATCTCAGGCATTGAAGGCGTCCCTGGCTTTGACGTGTATTGGCCTATCCAGAAGTAGACACCCACCGCTGCAATAACAGATATTGCAATTAACAACACCATAGCCACGATTGGACTAATGCCTTTCATCATCTAAAAAATGAGGTCTGGAAATAAAAAACTATGGGCCCGGCCGGATTCGAACCGGCGATCTCCACCTTGTAAGGGTGGCGTCCTGACCCCTAGACTACGAGCCCGCGCTCTATATTTTGTTTGATTTTATTTAATAACTTCTCGGTGGGGAAAGGTTTAAACACAACTTTGACTAATAAATATTCGCTTTCTTTATAGA
>JALWQZ010000054.1 GCA_027077895.1 Microcaldota archaeon
CAACCCAAGGATGTTAATCTGGTAGAGGTTCACGATTGCTTTACAATTGCCGAAATCCTCGCTGTTGAGGATCTTGGATTTGTGAGGAAAGGAGAAGGAGGCAAAGCGGTTGAAGATGGAATGTTTGATTTGAATTCGGATATATCTGTTAACACGTCGGGTGGACTAAAGGCATGTGGTCATCCTGTTGGGGCCACTGGCATAAAGCAGGTAGCAGAAATAACTTGGCAGTTAAGGGGAGAGGCAGGTAAAAGGCAAGTGAGTAATGCTGAAATAGGGTTGACCCATAATGTTGGTGGTTCTGGTGCCACAGCCGTTGTTCACATCTTATCTAGGTATAAGGATTTGAAGTCTAGAACTGAGTGAGGTGATACTATGCCACATAGATCAACTGTTCCAGGTGTTTGGAGAAGGTACCCACAGAGGTATAGGTTAGTGGGGTCAAAGTGTGAAACTTGTGGAACTTATTATTTTCCTCCTAGGGATGTTTGTCCTAAATGCAGAACAAAAACGAAAATGGTTGAGTACGAATTTTCAGGTAAAGGGACTGTAGAGTCGTTCACTGTTGTTCACACGCCACCAGACAACATGGAAAAACAGGCTCCGTATGTTTTGGCCATAATAAAACTAGAGGAGGGACCTATGCTAACTGCACAGGTAATTGATGTTGACCCCAAGGATGTTAGAATTGGCATGCCAGTGAAACCAGTATTCAGGAAGATCTCAGAAGACGGTGAATCTGGACTCATATCGTATGGTTATAAGTTTACCTTGGATGAAAAATCGTGACACCTTAGAATTAAATACATCAAGTTACTTAACTACAACATGGTCTACTGTGCTTTGTGTAAGCAGAATAAAGAATCAAAATACAACTGGGTTATATACGAGAGCGGTGTGAACGGTCCGGTTAGGAAGTACAAGATATGTGATGATTGTGCTATCACTGTTATAAAGCAGATTTCTCATGACATCCTAGGGTTAAGGGAGAATGAGGAACTGACGTTTCCCCTTGAGATTAGCAAACTTGGTGTTATAGAGAGCGTTTACCTTCTAGATAATGGTGAGATTGAGATTATATTAAAGGTTGACTATTCTCAGGCGAAGAGAATAATAGAAAAGAAGAAAGAACAAGACGCGATAAAGGAGATCTCCTGATACTAGGACGTTATCTCTAGATACACATTCTTCTTGTAGTCTGTCTGCCCAGCCTTGACGTTGACTGTTATTCTATACGTTCCCTGTGTTAAGTTTCCGGACACGGAAATCGGGAATGTTATGGTCCTATACGCACCTGCCCCTATGGTTTGTTCTACCCAGTCATTATTGCTCACAGATATGTTCTTGTCTTCAGGAGTTACTGTAAACGTTACGTTGTGCATGTCTTTTGGTGTCATGTTCTTGAATATAACCACCAATTTTGTTGATGAACCAGGCTTTATTTTTGAGTCTGTGAACTTCACCGATAATGGCTGTGGTTTGACCATTGATATTGCTGCTATGAAAATTATGATCAACACGACTGCAACAATCACTCCAACTACCACTTGTTTTTTTCGCCCACCTACGTTAATGTCATTTATTTCTAGTCCATCAACATTCATGCCATCACCACAAAACTAACTCACAGGACATTTTTAAATATTAATCGACCGAATCAGTTTATGTGGGATTTCATACTCCTATTCCCAGGTGTTATCCTCCATGAAATTTCCCACTTGCTGGGTTGTCTATTAACAGGGACTAGGGTAACTAGAATTAAGTTGTGGGGACTGAGAGAAGCATACATAAAACATGAAGAGCCAGGGCCGTTTTCGATGTTGGTTATTTCACTTGCTCCGTTTTTCATAAACTCTGGTCTTAGTGCTATCTCTGTCTATCTAGGAAACTCCTATCTTACTAGTGGTGGAGTGGGTTGGGGTTTGTTGTTCTATTGGCTCGCGCTCTCGTTTGCGTATCATGCTTTTCCAAGTTTGGAGGACGTTCGGAATGGATTTGATGTTTTAACAAAGAACTGGTTTTCTGCCATGTCTGGAAAGAGAGGAGCAGTGTTGTTTTTGCTTTCGTGGGTATTTTTTGTTCCAGTGTTTCTTCCAGTTTTGGTTTTATTGTCAGTGTTCTACATTTTCTCTAAGGTTGATTATCTTGGCATTGTTTGGTTTGTATTAATCGCCTTTGGGATATTATACGTGCACTTATGATTGTTAAAACTAAGTACTTTTTTAAATGACCAATGGTTATAGATATATATGAAATTGAGAAAACCTAGAGGTCGAGTATCTAAAAGGAAGAACGATTCATGGATGGTAAATTTTCACAAGAAACAGTCTATGAGTGTAGAGGACACAAACTGGGTTAACAAGAGATTAGAATCTCTTGCTAAGAAGGCAGTCACTATGAACCCGGAAGCAGTTAATAGATTTTTGAAAGAGTCATGGACTTTAGCAGACCAGGGCATGTTGCATCCTCTGGATATTGAGAGGGTTCAAAGACTGACGGATAACTTTTGGGCTGCGCACAACGACAAGAGGATTTCAATAGACAGGGACACACTGTCTTTGATCAAAAAAGTTTCAGGGAAGTACAAAAAATCAAAGTAGGCTTTTGAATCTTAGAGCGTCTGTTCCCATCCAAATGTTGTTGAAGAATATGTAACCATGTCTATTCCTGGATTTTCTAGCCAACTCTTTTAGTTCTTCGTCGCTGAATCTGTAATTGTACATGCTGGGATGACCTAGTCCGTGTAGCCTCCAATAAACCCTGTGGGACACTGATAGGCTTCTAAAGGGATCAACGCAGTGGATTATTGAGAATTCGTTTACTATACCCTCAACTAGTTCGAGATTTCTCAGCCACTCACCTCTTGGTTCCCATGCGATGTCGCGTGGCCAGTACTCTCTACATGCATCTAGGAAATTTTTTATGTTTCTGATATTGTCGATGCTAGGCTTAAACGATGCAGGCGTTTGTAGAAGTATAACGCTTGCGCCCAGTTTCTCTGCGACCTTAACAGTTTCTTTCCAGGCTTCTATACTCTTGCTTGTTTTAAATCTATCCTTGTGGGTAATCTCTTGATTTGCCTTCACTGTAAACTCAAATTTTTTATTTACATCTCTTGCTTCCTCCAGCCATCTGGATGCCGTTGATAGTCTTGGCAATCTATAGAATGTAGAGTTTACCTCAACAACATCAAATCGCTCTGCGTATGCCTGTAATTTAGTTTTGAACTCTGATTTCCAGTTTTCCCCATAAATCTCTTTTGCTGGGAAACTGGACCAGCCGCATGTTCCTACTTTAAGCATGGGATCACCGAGACGGCAAGACCTGCAAAGATAATAAGTACCGAAACAAGTATACCCAAGTACACCCTCTTCTTTATCACTGGTATAAAAGGCCTCTCAAACCACACAACAAAACCTAGAAATATTAAGTTCGCCCCTAACCATGGGAACATCAACCACTTGAGCGTGAACCTAAGTGTTAAACTTATTCCTGCGACAACTACATAAAATCCAAGAAGTGGTCCCCAGTCTGTTTCGACGAACCCCATAAAAATCAATTGACTTTTGTATGTTTTATTTCTTTTGATGATATTCACAGTATTGCCTTATTGGGCATTCTTCGCATCTTGGTGACACTGGCCTGCATACCTGCCTGCCAAAACTGACAAGAACTTGATTTATATCTATCCAGTCTTTTCTTGGGTATAGTTTCATGAGTTCTATTTCGGTCTCTTTTGGTTTATCTGTGTGGACGAGGCCAATCCTATTTGCTATCCTATGGACGTGAGTGTCCACGGCTATTGCTGGTTTTCCTAGCCCGTAGGCTAGTAAAATATTTGCTGTTTTTCTACCTACTCCTGGGAGTTTCATTAGTTCTTCTAGAGTTGTCGGGGCTTTCCCGCCATAGTCCTTCAGGATAATTTTCGCTATCTCAATTAGTCTAGGTGCTTTAGTTTTGTAAAATCCCGCAGGGTAAATCAATTTTTCCACTTCACTTGGTTTCGCTCTTGATAAGGATTTTGCGTCTGGGAACCTACTAAAAAGTCTCTCGCTTGCCTTGGCAGTAGTTTCATCTTTTGTCCTCGCGGATATTACTGTAGATATAAGGATTTTGAATGGATCCTCTAGTGTGGGCACGTAAGCATCGTTGTGAGTTTTGAACCATTTCTTCAAAATTTTCAGAACCTTCATTGCCTTTTCTTTTTTCTTGTTCGTTCTCATTAAACCACCAAATAATGCTAGGATGAAATC
>JALWQZ010000055.1 GCA_027077895.1 Microcaldota archaeon
ACAACAAAAACTAGAATTATGTAAAACCACGGACTAGAGGCCATTGCGACTAGCATCCCTGTTATAGAAGATAAAAACCCGTTGTATTCTCCCAATTGCGTACTAGCAATCATCTTGTTAACTAGTAACGGGTACTTTTTGCCGTAGAACAAAACAACTGTAACGTTATGATTTCTGTCCATCTCCTTCTTTGAAAGGAACATAGGGTAGTCAAGTTCACCAGTCCTCCCTGGCTGAATAAAGGTGTAATTCAACGGTGCTATCGTAACAGATTTGTTTCCATAGGTGAAATTTATTAAGTCACCATAAACATACACAGGTGCCTTTCCTATGTTCTTTATCCTAACAACAACCTTTCCTCCCCTAACAAAGTACTTAGCATCAACAACAGAAATGTTTGAGTTATCTGATAAACTAGTCAGAGTAAAATTCAACCTATCAGGTGGTGTACCGTTGCCAACATACAAGTTAAGTGGTATCTCCTGACCGTATATTGCATATAATTCAGCAATCGCACCAGAATAATCCCCCGAGGATACATTCAAGACAACAGGGAAGTATTGACCTGGCTTAACCTTATACACATCTAAATCAGATGTACTTGCCAACTGCCTTCCCTTCCTAACTAGGTTAAATCCAGGAATCGAAAACATCAGATTAGTGTTCCCATCATCTTTCAGGACAACTAATGCCTTCCCGCTGTTATCAACGTAAACACCGTAAACAGACATGTGTGGGTTTGGTGCATTCCCGATTATAATATTCAATGGAAAGATTCTCCCGACCAGTCCAGGTATGCCTGTAAACGTTCGCCCGAACTTAACAACAACACCAATCACTTTGTGGGAGGCATCCCTAACCCTAGACGCAATATTAACCATATTCGTACCAACAGCTTCAACATGATGAACATCATGGGACAAAAGGAACTTAGCTGTCTCCTCTGGATTCCCTGTGTACACTAATATAGGTAACTTCTCCACCAGCATCCCTTGCTCTATTGAATCACCTGTTGTCAAGACAACCCATAGCCTCTCCCCTCTTGCCTTATAATAGTTAAGAACCTTCTCCACCATTTCTTGGTTTATCTTTCTAGGCCCTCCAGGGATAACCGTTGCATTGGGAAAAAATACCCAGGGTCTTGTTTCAATATCCCCAAAAAATACTAGTCTAGCGCTGCCCTGTCTAGATTTCAAGTAATTGAGTATTGTACTTGCATGCCCGTAATCCCAAAATAAAACAGTGCAATTGTTAATCAATGAGTAGGGTGCAGCCGAGAGAGCATCTATGGTGAATTTATGTGGGATAACCATAATGCAACCGCTTTTCATCTTAGAATCTAACTTAAGTTGGTCAGAATACAGGTCGTTGATCACTATACTGGATACATTGGTATAACCCTTCAACTTAAAGTATTTGCCCGCATTATGCAGGATACTATTTTTGGATGTTTCGAAAACAACGAGAGACGCATTTTGGGGTATACTTCTTGATAGTATATCGGCATCGCCCAAACTTGAGAGAACAAACGTTTTGTATCCCATCCTCTCTCCGTATAAAACACCCAGGTACGTAGCTCTCCAGTCACCTGAATTTATTATAAGGACTGTTGCAAGCGAAAACTGAATGAGCAACACTCCAGCGAGTATGCCTAGTACTAAACCCCTATCACGCAACATGGAGAAGTTAAGAAACAAGTTAAATAAAAATGTTGAGGGGGTTAAAGGGTTTTGAACTCACTGTAGTTCTACCCACAAGTAATACTGTGTTGCCTGTGTGTTACCGTTTGAACCGTCTTCTGGTAGTATCATCTGGTACTCTGCTGTCGTTCCGTTGTAAGCCGCGTGACCGTTCTGGTCAACTGGTGAGATAAATATTATATTGCCATTTGCGTCCTTCACTATCATTGTCTTCCAATAAGCAGTTCCTGTGTTATCATTTGTTATTGCTTCGCTTGTGTTTGTGACACTCTGACCAGTTGCTACTGAACTGAAACTGTCATTTGCAGTAAATGTGTTTGCACAACTGTCACTGTGTGCGTTCTGTAGGTATGTGAACGAATTGTCCATATCTGTACAATTTGCTGTGCTCCATGGATTGACCCAATCAATTGCATTTGTAACTGCTGCGTAAACTGCAACACCAACTGCGTTCCAAACGAACATTTGGTTGTTTGCGTTGTCACCCAAGACTATCTGACCTGTTGCATTACCGAACAAACCTGCCCAGTAGTATGTGGATTGCTTCGCTGTTAAGTTCGCTTCTTGTATACTCCCTGCAGTCACACTAACTGTGCCTGCAGTTGACCCACTGTAACTAGCGCTGCTAATAGTGTTGACACTTGCACCACCTGGTGTAACTGCCATAGATAGAGGCACTATAGACAATGCAACCAGCGCAGCCAACAAAGATATTTTATTCACTCTTTTCACCTCCAAATAAGTATACTATCCGAAATTTCTCATAACAGATATATAAACATTTTGTATCGCAAAAATTTTGAAACAATGTCTATTTCAGTGTTTCCAAAAATTTCCATCAACCAAAAATATCGATCCAAAGCCTCTTTAGATAACCAGTAATACCAAGAACTGGTGTGTATGAAACCATTGGTTCCCCAGAAAGTTTCGAAGCCAACCCTCTAAATGCTTTGCCTGCTTTAGAATGAGGGTATGCAACAACAACAGGAAGTGTCTTTGCAAGCGATTTTAGAACTGCTTTGTCAAATGGGATTATTTGGATAACAGGCAAGCCTGTAACTCTCTCTATATGCTCTACCTTAACCTCCCACTTCTTACCTCTCACCATATTCAAAACAATCCCGACATATGCATGCTTCTTTTTGAATGCTAATTCTTTGATCCTAATAACATCCGCCACTGATGGAACATCCGGGGTAGCAACAAAAAGTAGTTCGTCACTATTCACAATTGTCGCCCTTGCCTCAACACCAATACCTGGAGCCGCGTCGAGAATGATGTAGTCTGGCGAGATAACCGTATCAATCTTACGAATTACTTCTCCAAGTTTTGATAGATTCTCCCATTTGAATGAAGTTGACGGAACATCAGAGGGAATAACGTACATATTCTCAATGTATTCTTCTGCGGCCTCCACAACCCTAGAACCGCCAGAACTCAAGAGTTTGTTTAACGTAATAGGTGGTTGCTTCATACCCAAACTAATACCAAGATGTGAAGTACCAACATTGGTATCTATCAAGACAACACGTTTTCCCTGTATTGCAAGTGAGGCTGCTAGATTAAGTGCAACAGTTGTCTTTCCAACACCCCCCTTGCCAGAGACAACACCAATAACTCGCCTCTTCATAACCTCGCCAATATTTTTTTGACATGCTTCATATAAAAGTCTGACTAGAAAAGGCTTCTATGCAAAAAAGTTGAAAAATTATCATTTTAAATGAAATCTTCATAAGTATACTGACTAGGTGAATTCATGGATAATCGAAACACACTGGCAATGGTAGCAACGGTGTCACTAGCATTGCTCTTCCTATTTTCTAGTGTAAACGCTTCATATGTAAGCCTAGTTGCAGGGAATATAACCTTAATAAGAATAAGTGCAGACATGAATACATCAAGATGGGGAGGCATCGTAGGAACTGCAACTCAAACAGGGGACGACAGTGTAAACAGCATCATGACTATAAATCTAATGAGTGGCTATGTCTACGACTTCCCAAATTTGAAGGGCTCAAACCTGATAACAAACGATAGAGAATACTACTATGCTGTCCTTCCAGTAAATGTCCAAATAAACACGTCAGATATTGAGAACACGACAGAAACGGATCTAGAAGAAAACCAGTTATTTGACCCATCACACTACCCTCAATTTTACCCTGGGTACTACAATTACTCAGATAACCCTCAAAAAACCTTCTGCCAGGATGGGTGCCACTACACAAACATAAGTATAGGAGGCATCTGGTTTAAGGGTATATACACAATGCTGGACATAGGTGTGCCTGAGATATTGCTAAAGTACAAGGTCAACAGTAGCCTGACTGTCCCCATGTACCTGGTGCCTATAAGTCAATACACTGCATACAACCACTCTCCAGCAAATATGGAATTCATACTACCCGCATTGGAAAGCGGGAGCCTCTACTACCTATACATACTGAGTAAAGCCCCTTCATACAACCTGACAGTATGGATAGATGGCGTCCAAACACTAGACATCCCACAGACAGCCCTAACATACAATGTAACTGCGGTTGCAAGAAACATTTATACCGGTAGCATAGCACCAAATGTAACAGTCGCACTATTTGAAGAGAATGGAGCCGACATATTCTTGCCGTACAAATTATCTGGGTACATAAGCCAGGGAATAGCAATGGCAAACACGGACAGCAACGGAAGGGTGACCTTCATACTTGCTCCAACCGAGTATGGCGATATCGCAAATTATACTGTTGGGGTAGGTATATACCAGAGTAGGGATAACACAATTGTAAAGAGAAAGTACTTCAACCTAGAAGACTACAACACAATACTCTTTGAGTCTAAGGAATTATCCGGTGGTCTAGGAAATAACGCAAAGGTCATAGTAAATGCAATGAACCAGATTGTAAACTCGCTGTATGTCTGGGCAAGTAAACTAGAGGAGGCTCATGAGTATATACTCTATTATAACACTGATACAGGAGAGTACTATTTCATAAAGGATAATGGCATTACCCACCTAAGTAATATAACCTTGCAGACCGGTGTTCCTAATGTTATAAGTGTCGTCATGGAAAATAATGCGGGTCAAATTACTAACGGGCTTGTAAGCGTAAAGGAATCAGATGGTTATTTAATAATGAATCCAACATATAATCCTCTAGAAACAGGATATAAAACACACGAAGCCAGACTCAGATATATCCCCACTAGCACCCAGTTTGTTATATGCCCCACGTCTTATGGAAACGTCCACAGCAAAATAGAAATAGATTTGTATGACGAAAACAAAAACCTACTAAAGAATATAACTGTAGGAATAAATCCTACTCTAGACACATCCGGTGGGGGGATACCCTACTCAAGTAACGCACTTAAAACTGAGATAAACAAAATGGTACAGGTGTTATATTCATTGTATTACTCCCTAAACTATTAAGGTGGTATGAAATGCTATCAAAAAAACCAATATATCTTGTCGTGTTGATGGTGTTTGCTATTCCTTTCCTCGCACAAACATCAATAGCCGCTGCAACTGCATCATTTGTTGACTCAAGTGGAAATCCAGTCAACTTCTACTTTGGGGGTACTAGCACTGATCCGGGATACTGGTATGAGGACGCAAACGACGGAAACCCTGACGCTGCCGTTGAAATTTGTGGTGTAGGACAGCAATACGCTGGTGGCGCATATGCAATAAATGTTGGAGGGACATGGAAATACGTACTAGTAACCTACGGGTCAGACACAGATGCCTTATCGAACGCAAACCAGGATGTTGGAAACTCATGCTACAGATCCGCAGCCTCGGGAATGACAATATCTCCTTCGTATCTGTCCTCCAGCCCAACACCTAGCCCTCCAGTATATTTCGCGGCATTCCCAGGAAAGTTATGGGTTGCATATGCAGGAAGCCCAAACCCGGGAACGTTAAGTAACTTCATTCTAACGGATCAAGCACTTCTAGGGGACTACACTATCCCCAGGACATTCAATCAGTCTTCCGACCGAGTGGTCATAAGCACACCAACTATATCGTTCCAAACAGAGTCAGGTCCATTCACAAAATTAGCAACAGACAGTACATTTGGAGTGTCAAATAAAAGGAGGATGGTCATCGGTATTTGCAGTGACCAAACCGGTTCAACCTGTGCAGATGGGGATATTGTATATGAACCAACACAATTCCCACTAAAATTAAACCCTGGAGTTTCACCGATAGATGATAAACATGCGTATCATGAGTATGTTGTGATAAACGGGATAGGAAAACCAATATGTATAGGTGCAAATTTGAAAGCCACAATAAATTCAGTCCAGCCTAACCCTGTATATTACAGCCAAATACTGGACATAAGTTACACCATAAGCAACTTTAGGACTCCACCAAACGAAGAGAGCGACGGCGGAAACGTTGATGTGACTGATGGGTTTGATGTTAAGACAGTGATATACCCACAGGGCAATTCAAGTGATATTGTGTTTACAAATATCACACATATATACTCACTTCCATCAGGAAGTAGTAGAACTATAACTGTACACTGGAACGCAACTGCGCATAGCGGGACATACGTAGTAAAGGTAATAGCAGACCCAGACAACAACATAGTAGAGTGTGACGAAAATGATAACACAGACTCAAAGACATTCGTCTTAAAACCAATCATACTACCAACATTCTACATAAATGGCAAACAAACCACTGTCTTCCCTCATCCAGGCATACCCTATAATGTAACAATTCACCTGAAAAACTCAGACAATGATACTGTTTCTAACGCAACAGTACGGTTAACACAAACGAATGGAATCTCACCATTTGTGCCATTGCAGATATGGAACGCGACGACCAACAGCAGTGGAGGTACAAAAACAATTGGGACAGTGGTAAACACAACCGTCGCCCTAAAAACAGACTACCAAGGAAATGCAAAACTGACCATAATACCAACAGGGAATCCCATATACTCTCCAGAATATGCATACCTGCATCCAAAAACTGTCATAGGAAACTATTCGATAAGTTTAAGTGGAACAGCGTACAACGGTGACCCATTTGTATTCGTGAGAAATGGAGAAGTTTACCATAACTACAAACTAGGGCTATCTAACACATACAACTACTCCTATGAATATAACGCCACAATTGGATTGCCAAACAGGGGCAGTGTTGTTGATCTCATAATGAACGCTGTATACACAATATTCAGCAAGTTCTGGAAAGCGGTGACCCTATGAATTCGAAACAAAGGATAAGCATGGCCTTGGGGATATTTTTCCTAGTGCTATCCACCAGCCTAGCAATCAACGCAACATTCGTACTGCAAAACGGCACTGCTGTAAGCAAGATTGTCTACGACAGAGTGTTACCATACAATACAACTAGATTCATAAACATAACAACAAACAACACAACAAGCGTGGTTCCAAACCCCTGGTACTTCCCATACAACTCATCAAAATTCACGTATACAATAAACGCTAGTAGGTCGTACAAGGATAACAGCCTAAGAAACCCTGATATCTACCTAAGGGTCTGCGGACTAAACAACTCATATATTGGCGACTACGTAGACATCGACTATGCAAGCGAATCTGGGAACAAGACCATCAGTATCTTAACACTAAAACCAAAGATTACAAACATATATTATGATAATACCACAGGTGAGAACTGCACAAAAGTAAACATAGACATCTCTTCATTCACCGCCCTATATCCTGGAATTCCATTCTTTGAACTAATTGGCCCGGTGAACGTAACTCACCAAGAGAACGTAACAAACGTGGTCAACGGTACTAACGTAACAACCACTGTCAACGTCACACGAACAAAACTGGAGAGACTGCTCCTGGAAAAGATGAACCAAAGTTTAAACGGCAGTTACCTAATGGGTGTCAGCATAGAGCCATACACTGACCCCTACGGCAACCTAGGTTACCACACCTACCTAACTGTTAAAGGTATATACGATGACCTAGGAGAGCCAATAACAAACGTAACAGGTAAGGACTTGATAATATCCATAGTAAGACAGAATATAAGCAGAGCAGAAGAAATAACAGCACCTAATGTAAAGACGCTATTCAACTACACGTTCCAAGGTGTGGAAAACGTATTTGTAAACGGCATACTCTCACTAAAGGTAAAAGCAGTTGATCCATGCTCCACAATAAATGAAACTGGGTATTACTACATACTAAAGAATAGTTCATGGAACACAAACCACTCTTGCCTAAAGGTGGCAAATGTCAGTGATATCGTTGTTGACTTTGCAAACAAAACGATAGACGGAGATGCAAATAAGAGTTATGCGAACAACACATGCGCAATCATAGTTCAGAATGCAACCCATGTGACATTAAGAGGAGTACAAGCACAACAGTTTGCCAGGGGCATCTGCGTCATAAACAGTAAGGATACAACAATCATTGGGCACTACTCAAAAACAAACCTAGACGGCATATACATAAAGAACTCAACAGTTAACATTGTCAACATAAATCTCGCAAATAACAAATCAGAGATAGTAATAAAAAGCAAAGGACTAGCAGACCTGCAAGACGTCCATCTAGCAACTGCAAACATAAGTGGAAACGCCAGTGATGTCAAGATAAGCAGCGTTACAAATCCGCCGCCAGATCCAACAGAGAGAATAAATGCAACGGCAACTGCAAAACTAGTTAACATAAGCCAATGGGTAAACGTTAGTGTATCTGACACAGATCCATGGTTTAATAAACTCACCTTCCATTTTGAGTTCCCGAACCCTAAGGGAGTAGTACCAAAGGTGATATACAAATTCGAGTACAACTGCACAACGACAACGGTCAATAACACAACAGTATCAAAGTGTACATATGACAATGGTACAAAAATGAATCCTGTGTACATAGACATTGATAAGAAGATCATATTCCTAGGATCAAACTACTCAAACTTCTCAATATTTGCCCCCTACGGTGTGCAACTAAATCATACTGTTCCAAAGCCTAAACCAACACCTACTCCAACACCAGTTCCAACGCCGGCCGGAGGCGGCGGAGGTGGAGGAGGTGGGGGAGGAATCCCAACAGGACACACCTTCTCTGCATCACCTCCAAGAATAAACCTAACAATCTCACCAACTAACATAACACTCCAGCAAGGACAAACAGGGGAGATACAGTTCAACCTTACAAACTATGGGAACCTAACAGCCGGGAACTTAACAATAAAAGCACTCGTCAGAAAAGCATGGGCCTCGCCAGAAGTGCAGATAAAGAAGATAAAACCTGGACAGACGATAAACGGCTCGTTGTACATAAAGGTCTACGACGATGAGATGCCTGGAACTTATTACATACCTGTTGAGGTAGTCGAAAACGCTACTGGGAACGTCATTGCAATTGACCTGTTAAACGTAACCGTAAAGCCTAGACAGAAAATCAGAAGACTCCAAATACTAGAAATCCCGCCTGTAATAACAATGCAACCAGGCGGAACACAGAAGGTGGCAATCCTAGTGAAAAACAACGGGGACTTCAACCTAACAGGGATCAAACTAACCGTCAACTATGGAGAGAACTGCATCGCAAACGTGTCTGGGGAGTACAACCTAAAGGTAGGAGAGAAGAAGACACTGACCTACACACTAAAGGCAAAGAGTAGAATAGGTACATGCAAAACACTGTTCGTCCTAAAATCAAAGAAGGGTGCAATTGCATTCGCGCCTGTCATCGTTGAGATAAAGAAGGTAAAAGTCGCCAGCATGCCGCATATTCTGCCATGGCTAGTTCTGTTATGGACTCTGCTGACAATCGGCGTATTCTTGTTCAGGACAATAAGGCCTATGCCTAGGAGGGGTCTCAGATGAGTTTAATGGACCTAAACAAAAAACCAAAAAGAAGGATGGACTTCAATTCTAGCATAGACTACCTCCTAGGGGAAAAGACAACACCTGCAAGGAGAAAACCAAAGAGTAGAGAAGGTCTAGTATCCGTGAAGAAACCAAAGATTGAAATAATCAAATACAACGTTGAACTAACCAGCATAGAGAAGGTAGTACTAATTGTAGAGGTGATTCTAGTCGCCTGGTATGTCCTAGCAAAATTCAAGATTCTCCCAATTTTTTGATTAACACAATAACTTCATCCCTAAGTTTTGCTCTCTTTTCTGGGGGCAGGGGCCTCTTCGAATACTCAAGAATAACCATCGACGAGAAAAAGTCAATCAACTCAGCCTTTAACGGGACATCCATCTTCGTCAGTTTGTTGACCAACTCAGAATACGTAGTGACATCCTCTATCCTATACTTTGCTTTAACCAACTGGAACAACTTCTTGGCGAGGTTAGACAAACTCCCCTTAAAAGCACTCCCACTAGATGAAAACTGGGGCGCGATCTTACTCTCTAACGAAAGGAGTCCTATCTTGTTGTGCATCTCAAGTAATTCCTGCTCTTCCTTGTCCATCTCCCTCTTCAGGTAAATAACCAAAACTAGGAGTGCTATGTCTGCAATTATCAAAACTGCCAAAAGGGAATCCATGATATGTTAAAGTTGTGCCTAGTTTATATTAATATCTCCTAGTCCTGGAAAAAAATCAAAGCACCCTATTTTGCAAAAAACATTAAAACGCTGATTATGTAAGGTTTTTAAGGTTCTCATTCTAATATTAAAACATGGCATCAAAGAGAAAAAAACACAGCAAAACAAAAAAGGTGAAGAAGGGAAGCAAGTCAAAGAAGTATAGCAAGAAAAAGACTAAAAAGAGAACAACAATGACTACAAAGAAAGAGACGAAAAAAACAAAAAAGACCGTGAAGAAGACAACAACGAAGAAAAAAACAATGACCAAAAAAGAGGAAGAGCCCATACTAACCAGTAAGTCAATTGATGAGGCAAGAAAAAAGATTGATTTGATGTTCAAGGAAATTGGGAAGGCAATAATAGGTCAAGAGGAAACCGTGTTCTCAACTATTAGCGGTTTGATATGTGAGGGGCACATCCTACTAGAAGGTGTTCCAGGTCTGGCAAAATCGCTTTTGGTCGAAACGTTAGGTAGAGTAGTTGATGGCACATCATTCAGAAGAATCCAATTCGTTCCAGACATGCTGCCTGCCGATATATTGGGAGTAAACGCGTATAATCCAAAGACAGGTGGTTTTTACATTGTGAAGGGGCCTATATTCGCCAACTTCATACTAGCAGATGAAATAAACAGGGCCCCACCAAAGACACAGGCCGCTTTAATGGAGGTCATGCAAGAAAAGAAGGTCAGCATAAGCAAGGAAACGTTCCCCCTAGACAAACCATTCCTAGTTCTAGCAACACAGAACCCCCTAGAGCAGTACGGTACATACCCGCTTCCAGAGGCGATTGTGGATAGATTCTTCATGAAGATCATCCTAGACTATCCTAAACCAAATGAAGAATTGGAGATTATAACCCGAAACACAATTGTCAACAGGGAGGAACTGGAGATAATTAAACCAGCAGTTACAAAGGAGGACATACTAAAATTCCAGAAGATGGTAAGAGCAGTTTACCTAGCACCAGAAATAAACAAGTACATAATAGACATAGTAAACACCACCAGAGGGAGAAGTGAGTATAAGATACCTGAATTGAAGTATGTCAAGTACGGTGGGTCGCCTAGGGCGAGCATTTACCTAGGTCTAGCAAGTAGAGCAGTGGCAATGATGAACGGGAGAGATTTCGTCATACCTGAAGACGTGAAGAGGGTTGCGCACGACGTTTTGAGGCACAGAATACTTCTAAACTATGAAGGTAAAGCAGCAGGTATACAGACAGATGAGATTGTTGATAAAATCCTAGAGATAATTGAGGTGGTGTGATGGGCAACAGAGAGACTGTTGCCCAGGAGCATCTGGAGGTTTCTACGCTACCCATAAAGACACTGGTAAAGGAAACAGTTACTAGAGTTCAGAGACTAATAGAAACATTCAGGCTAGACCTAATATACTACCAAATAATAACTGGAAAAGGACTGGAGTTTGATAGGTTGAGGGAATATGTTGAGGGAGACGAGGCTACTTCAATAGACTGGAACTCACTGGCAAGGACTACAAAACCATACGTCAAAGTATTCAAGGAAGAGAGGATGCTAGACGTTGTGGTTGTGTTGGATGTCTCAAACACAATGTTATTCGGAACAACTGATTACACAAAGAATGAATACGCATCCATAATCGCGAGCGTTATAGGGTTCGCATCACAAGCAGCGGGGGACAAGATAGGGTTAATAATGTTCTCTGACAAGGTGAAAGCATCGCTGGAGCCCTCTCTGTCAATGGACAATTTCTATATAATGACAAGAATGTTATCGGACAAAAGGAACTATGGAGGAGTTAGGGACTGGGAATCCATAAAGGATATTATCCTAAAGAGTTTCGGGCCTGACACGTACGTCTTTTTCATATCCGACTTTATAGGTGCTGACAAAAGGTTATTCACACTCCTAGAAGATATGAGGGTAAAGTTTAGAGGTGTTTTCAACATAATGGTCAGAGACCCACTGGATAGTTATCTGCCAAAAGGTGTAGGTTATATGTACATGTCTGACCCAAACACAGGGGAGGTTGCACTGGTCAACGTTGACAAGATAAGAGACGAGTACAACAGAAAGGCAAGAGAGGAAGAAGAGTATGTGAAAAACAAGAGTAGAGCAATAGATGCTGAATTTATGAAGATCCACACAAATGAAGAGTTCGTGAGACCTTTCATAGCATACCTAAAGAGCCGTGAAAAAGAAGTGTTTATATGATAATTGATCTCTTCGGGTTGAAGTTGTCTGTAACGATGCCGTATGAAAACCTCTGGCTACTCATAGTTCTAACCATCATAATAATTGCCACGTACATACTGATGGTGAAAATAAGAAAGAAAAGGGTCCTAAAACTAGGAAACTTCCACACCCTAAGAAGAGTACAAGGGTATAAGGTAACCATACCACACCCATATCTCCTGCTAGCAAAGATAATTATTGTAACTCTCCTGTTCCTAGTAGCAACCGACTCTATACAGGTTAACATAATAAAACCTGTAACAAACACCGACTTTGTGCTTGCAATAGATGCATCACAGACAATGTTAATGCCTGACTACCAACCAGATAGGCTGGGGGAGGCGAAGAAGGCGAGTATTGAATGGTTGCAAAAACTGCCAGCGGTAAGCAAAATTGGTGTAATACAATTCTCAGATATTGCATCCCCAGTTGTTTACCCAACAACAAACTTCAACAAGGTTATACAGGGCATAAGAAAGATTCAAGTGAATCTAAATGCTAGCGGGACAGCAATAGGTGATGCAATCGTACTGGCAGACTCAATGCTAGCTAATTCTCACAAAAGGAAGGCCCTAATAATAATCACAGACGGAAGAAACAATGCAGGGATAAACATAACAAGTGCTGTGAAGAAGGCAATAATGGACGGTCTAACCATATATGCAATAGGCGTGGGGAACAATGAAAAAACTTCGAAGTTCTACTCACAGTTCCAAGAACTGATAAGGAAGGCGGGGTACAACGAGAGCATTGGGACACTAGAAATGCCTGATCTTGACATGCAAACATTAAACGAGATTGCTTCCAACACAGGAGGTAAAGCATTTAAGGTAACAAATGAACAGGAATTCGAGAACGCGTTCAGATCCATCGTAACAAAGAATGAAGCAATTTCCCTAAATTCGGTCTACTACATACTGCTGTTCATAGTCGCGTTGGAAATCATAGAGATGTTGATATTTGCTAAATTCGGCGCGTTATGAGTTATGATTGAGAAACTAGAAGAGATGTCTAAGTCTACCTAGAAGGCCAATCTTCGGAGGTTCACCGGATATAAAACCTGCAACCTTCTTTATCTCTAGGCTAGCCTTTGACCTAGGATACGCGTGAACGGTTGGAACCCCGAGGGCCATTGCCTTTGTGATGCTATGATCGTAAGGAATCTTTGCAAGTACTGGAAGACCCGAAACTGTCTCTATATCCACTGGTTTTACATGATTGCCAAATCTTCTCACCTTGTTCATAACAACTCCAATCCCGCTCTTGCCCATGTTTTCAGATATGGCCTTTATCTTCACAATGTCCACTGCATCGGGAACATGTGGCCCAGAAACTAGGAGTATATCATCACTGACAGATATATTGGCAATTGTCTCGTTACCTATACCTGGGGATGAATCTAGGATAATGTAATCAAAGTCTGGCTTAAAACTGTAAAGAACCGACCTATAATCCTCAACACTAAACAAATCGGGATCCCTAAAACCCTTTGATGGTAAGATGTACAGGTTACCAAACCTTTGGATAATGTCCGTATCAAAGTCTACATTGCCAACAAGAATATCATCTAAGGTGACCTTTGATAAATCAAGATCCTTGACGTACAAGTGCAGGTGAGGTGTGGATATATTTCCATCAACAAGCAAAACCCTCCTGCCATAGTCTCTAGCAAGTGAGGCTGCTAGATTAAGTGCAACAGTTGTCTTTCCAACACCCCCCTTACCAGACTGCACGGATATAATCTTCCCGGACATACACTAGTCTTATGTGCGGCATTCTTTTAAAAATGTAACCAAACTTAACTAAAAACTAGTTGCAAATGAGTGCTTACAAAGTCCTAGTGGGCAAAAAATAACAACTGAGAATTTTGCAAAAATGCTTAAAATCAGCATTAGAGAAAGGTTTATATAGTCCATTTGTGAAATAACTTCACAGTGTTATATTGAGGTGAAGCTTCATGAAGAATAAACTATTTGGGACTTTGGTTGCAATTTTGGGCGCCCTTTTGATGGCTTCCATAGCCGCAGCAGCACCAGTAGGAGCAAGCATAACAAGTGGAACCGCTAGTTCATTGACTCCAGCAACAGCACAATCCGTCAACGCAAACGGTGGCAACGTACAAGAAGTTAACGTGACAGGTTATACAATAACTGACAAGTGGGCAGGTTTCTTCGGTCAAGTATCAGGTAACGTGGAACTAGGAGATTCCGCAGGACACATATTCTACAAGTGGACAGTGAATGACCCAACTGGGTCTATAGTCTATGCAGCAGTTAACGACTCAAACGTAGATTGGACCAACATAAGTGCGTTGTATGGCAACGATGCGATACTACCTAGTTTCCTAACAACAGGTGCAGACAGTTTCAACAACACATTTACACAACAGGCAGCCTCTTTAACAGTTGGCACAACAACAATAAGCAATGTAAATTACACAACAACATGGGATAACTCCACAGGGACACCAGGGCAAGGTACTGTATTCAAGACATACGCACTAAAGGATGGAACAAACAAAGACATGATATTTGCAGCAGAGGCAGTTAACAACACAGCAGGTTTCAACGGAAACGCAGTTGATTACCAGGTCCTAGTTGGTCTAACAAGCCAAACAAGCAGCGTACCTGTGTACTTCTACCTACAGTTGCCATGAAAGAGTTGAACCCTTAACCCAACCCAAACCCTATTTCTATTATAACCACAACCAACAGTCACTAGTAGTCATTAGCATAGCCAATCAAGTTTAGACGCATAAATTTTTCAAAACAAAAAAGATTAACATTTAAAAATATCCCCCTACCAAAACTATTAGTGCTTCTGGAGGGGGCATTATGAATAAAAAGTTGTTTGGCGCTACGCTTGTATTATTGCTCGGATTATCCATTTCTCTAGGTACACAGGTTGTTATAAACTCCCAGAAATGGCAGGATGTATACGCAGGAGTCTATTGGGCACAATTAAATGGTTATAATGCCTTCTTCTTGAACTCACCCAATCCTGCTGGTTTATTCAATGTTCTGCCAAAAGACAAGAGTATAATCTTGATAGAATCAAAGGACAAACCGATGATTCCGAATCTAAAAACATTATTGGAAAACGATGGTCGTAATGTTAAGTACATAAGCATATCAGACGGAAGCATTGATTTGATGCCAAAGCAGATGAAGAAATTCGTCGTGGTAGAAGATGACTTTCCATATGCTGCAATCGTTGCAGCACCACTGGCAAAGGTAAACAATGCATGGGTTCTACTCGTAAATGACAACAACGTCAACAAAGTTGCGTCCATAATAAAAAACGCAAATTATGTTATAGGTGTTGGCTACTTCAAAAGGAGTATTCTGTCAAAGATAA
>JALWQZ010000056.1 GCA_027077895.1 Microcaldota archaeon
TAGACAACCAGCCACCGACGGTCAACTTCCTTGGACCAAACGGTGCAGACCCCTTCCCAAATAACTACCACAATGGCACCTACTGGACAAATAATATGAGAATTTATCTGAACGCTACTGATAGGGTACCTGGCGTTTTTAAGGTTTCAGTGAACATATACGACACAGATTGGAATTTAATATCATCCAACACCACTTTGGTGTCTAAAGGGTGGTTCCAGCCAGATGTGTCTGGGTTGAATGGTGATAAAAAAGAGTACTATTTGTGTGTAAGCGCAACTGACTATGTCTCAAATAAATCCCCCATGATATGTAGAAACGTTACATACGATACAGTTCCTCCACACGTAAATGGACTAGGCTCTCCGTTATATGAAGAGATTGCTTACTACTCTTGTGAGTGGTATTATTTGGATGCAGACTGGCAGGATATTGAAAAGTTCCAGTTCAGGGCAAAGTCTAACACATATGATACAGGCTGGATAAATAGTTCTATGAATTATTCAGAAGTGTGCACACCTGATTGCCAGGACCCTAACTCTTATTGTTATCATGTGTACGCAAGGGTAATAGACTGGGCGGGAAATGTTGCAAATACTACTGCGTGTTGGAATGGTACGGAGTATGGGTATGTTCCTAATTGTACTTATGGTACAGATGCGCAAGGGCCTTCTGTTTCCATTGATTCAATAGACCACAACTCAAGCACAGACGAAGCAACAATCCATTTCCATGTTGAAAATAGTTCGGCACAGGAGGTGGAGTATAGATATCTATATGTGCCACTAATGAACCATTGGGACAAGGCTCATGATAGACCATGCGGTACCCACATTGCATACTCACCCTGGTACCCTGTTGATGGAAACGTATCAAACATAACCTATCCAATCCAACCAGGTCAAGAGGTTAGTTTCCATGTAAACGACCTGCCTGAAAGTGGATACTTCTGTAACGGGACTAGGTTTGATCCTAGAATACAGTTAAAATCGTTCAATTCAGACAATCTTACGGGTAATGTGCCAACTAGCCGACCCTTGTATGTGAACTCCTGGTGGAGAAAGGTTCATCTGTATTTATGGCCGTATTGGCAGGACGCTTATCCGCAACACCCCTTTGACGTTTATGAAATTATTTACTACAAGGATAATGATAGCAGGTTCCATGATCAATTCTTGATTGAGGACCCGAACAGGACAGGTGGTAATTTATCCACTAGTCTAATTGATTTTGATTTGTACGGAAAGCCAAACTTAACCCAGTGTTATCCTTGGAGTTTTACAAATATCTACACAGGAGAGAGTATGAATTATTTCAATGATCCGAATTACACTTATTTCCATTACAAGTTGTGGCCCGCTTACCTTGATCTTTTGAACTACGCTCATTACTTGAACTCATCGGAAACAGCGGACTGGCACAGGAATCCAATAAATGAAGACGAAGCAATATTGACGTGGGATTGCGATATAAACGTTTATCCGTACACCATGGTATCTGTTATGCGGATTAGACTCTGGAATGGAACAATTATCACTGAAACACAGAATAGCACTAACTATGTCCTTGGTTCTTCCCAGGGTGGTAGAGGGCATCCCAATGGCACAAATATCCCTGCAAACATCACCAACTCTACGAAACCTTTTGACTTTGGACCTATCCAGATTCGCAGAAGGGGCGAGCAGATTAAAACAGAGAGTCTGATATCCCCAGCGTTGGCTTATCCTGCCACGTTCGTTGAAAAGAGCAGAGCATCTTTGGTTAAGAGATTTGTGACTATAAATAATAATGTTCTACCTAGAAAGGTGCATGTTGCTAGTATCCAGGGGATTGAATCAAAACATACGGTTCGTGTTGGCTCACGCAGGATAAATTACACCAGTGCGTTTGTGTACCCAATACTCTTGGTGATATTCTCGTCATTTCTTGCGTTAGTTGTGCTGATCGTGTTGAGTGATAAGAAAACATACCCTCGCACTATCCGCTAGTAATATAAACCCTTTTTACTTTATTCCAACTGATGGTTAGGCTCTTTGGTAGAAATGGTCAAGCGAGTCTGGAGTACCTACTAGTTTTTGCTGCAGTTATTGGCATCGTTGTCACAGTGGTTTCAGTTGGGACTAACTTTATGTCCAGTAAAAAGACAGTTGCTGAGAATAAGATAAATGTTGCTGGTTGCTCTGTTGAGGGAATTTCTTTCCCGAGTGGTTTTAACTCTTATAGCGGGGCTTCTGGCACTGCACCGTCGTGGATAAAACCTTGTGGGACATGTTCGCCACTTTATGAATCGTCCACAGCAACATCTCCCCCATCTAGATCAGATTGCATCCGATATGGGGAGTGTAGTATAGGAGGTTACCATGTTTTTTCGTGTCTTTCTAAATCTAAGAAAACATGGGGTGTCTACCTGCAAAAGTCAGGTGGAGGTTATTTTGTTTATGGGTCTACATCTGGAACTGGCAATGGTAACAGTAATGGATGCGTTTACACAACTAAAGATGTTTCTGGTACTTCATCAGTTACTGTGACAATTTGTGGGAGTGGGCGGAATAATGCTTACTCTGTAGATAGAAACCACAATGTTATAATAACGTTTGATGGTGTTACAGGAGAATACATCTTATGCATAAATGGTTCTGGTCTTGCTAGTTCACTTAAGGCATCAGGAGATGTGGGTTTTGAAGAACTAGGGGGCAATACCTACTGTACTAAATCCGACGTCAGTCTTAGTGAGAGTGGTAGTGTGATTTTATACTTGGGGGAACCTAAGATAGGTAGCTTTAAAGTTTGTAATAGTGAAGCATGCTTAAAAAGTAGTAAGACTAAAACTCCCAAGAATCCACCGAATGTGTTGTAGGAAGTATAGAACGTGCTTAAAGGGTAGTAGTTAGAGTAGTAGTTCTATCACTTGATGATTAGGTGATTAAATAAGCATTAAATAGTCATGTGCGCTTAAAATAATTATGAAACTTGCCGGTGTGTACCTAGGGGCCTTGTTGGTTTTCTTTCTAATATCGTCGGCGTATGGTTACGCTGAAGAGCAGGTAGTCAATTTTTCAAAGGTCCCTGTTTTCAACGTTAAGATATCTTGTCAATCAAGTCTTGGTCATTTTGTTAAGCATTTTGCTGTTGTTTCTACACATAGTTTGGTGATTCCAAATTGTGGGAAATTAGTCTCTGTCTCCTACGACAACTTCACCTGGCTCAAACTTCTAGGAAAGAAACTTGACCAGACCTACGGGAAACTAAAATTATTTGGCAAGACCGAAAATGCCAGCACTTGCATGGCTGGGAGGGCCACTGGCAGGGACACAGCCTTCTGGGCGAACCCAAACCATTGCTTCACAAAGATCCAAGTTATAGACAACGGAAAGAACGAGACGTACACATTCGCTGATAAGTTTGGCAATTGGAATATCACGATCCCATTGAATATAGGCGAAAACAACATCATTGTAAGGGCAATTGACCCTAGTGGTAACGTGGCGAACAAGACACTTGTGGTAAACTGGAATCCATCAACCACTGGGATGGTTACATACTACCTGAGCAAGCCAGAGTACTTTACCCTAATTGCTGCAATATCTGGGTTCTTAATTTTAATTCTTCTAATATTCTGGAGGACAGAGAAGAAAAAGCACGTCCGTGCAGAGCAGATAAAGACAAAATTGTCAGTTCTATTTGACAAGGAGTCGGTAATGGTGCGCAAATATGGTTACCAATTATTTGAAAATGATGACTACCACTCTTTAGTCAGACAAATCCTATCTGAGGAGCCTTTTATAAATATTATAAACAGGGCGAAGAAAAAAATACCCGATGACAACCAAGAGGAGTGGATAAAGTCAGAGGTCTATGCACCCATAAAGAGACTTTTGATTAATTTAGATCCAAACTTTAAGTCCCTAGGGAACGATGCGCAGGTTGGTCTCCTTCCTGTGTACTTTTCCGTTGCGAAAAAGATGATACGTGGTGAGTGAATGCTTATTTTAGGATTGACAGGTCCAGCAGGTGCCGGCAAGGACACGGTTGCGGATTACCTCGTTGATAAGTACAATTTTAAGAAGTTTTCATTCACAGATATATTGGTAGATGAAGCCAAGAGGCGAGGACTCACACCTGATAAAAACACTCTATCCTTGATAGGCGATGAACTCAGGAAATCAGGTGGAAACGGGGTTCTAGCAA
>JALWQZ010000057.1 GCA_027077895.1 Microcaldota archaeon
AGTCCCAGTCCCCCTCTGGTTGGACGGCCTCCTGCGCCGGGTTTAGGTGTACGGCCAGTGCGTCTGCGTTTATTTTTCTCATTAATTCAATGATTTTCTTTTCGGGGTACTGGTCTATCTGTGCTAATCCTATGTTTCCTACAACTAGCGTGCTAGGGGCTCTTTCCCTGACGTAGTAGGTGTCCCAGACATCAGGCCTTTCGAGCATCGCCCTCTGGCTCCCTACACCAAACCCTATGCCTAGGTTCTCTGCAACTTCGGCTAGGTCCTTGTTTATCTCTCCTGCTTCTTCGACCCCACCTGTCATTCCCACTATCATGACAGGAGCCTTTAGTTTTTTGCCCATGAATGAGATGGATGTGTCAATCCTGTTTAGGTCCATTTCAGGGAGCGAGTTGTGGATTAGTATGACGTCGTTTAACCATGTATCCCCGTGTTCAACATTTTCCCTTGCTGCGATCTTCAAGTGTTCAAGTTTTCTGGAGCCTGTTTCCCATGGCATTGGAATCACCTTTGGTTATTATTTTTAATTTGGTTCTACTATAAATTACCAGATGAGTGCATTGAGGGTTGTTCTAACCGGGGGGCCTTGTGCGGGGAAGACTACTGTTTTGAACGAACTTTCCAAACTAGGGTTTGCCACTGTCCCTGAGGCTGCTGAAATCTTATTGAGGAAGCACAGATTTAGGAATAGTGTTAATTTCCAGAAGAAGATATGCAAGTTGCAGTTGAAACTAGAGGAAGAAACCGAGCCTAGGTATG
This sequence comes from Microcaldota archaeon, assembly GCA_027077895.1. Classification (GTDB taxonomy): domain Archaea; phylum B1Sed10-29; class B1Sed10-29; order WALL01; family WAMD01; genus JALWQZ01. The sequence continues at coordinate 763 of JALWQZ010000057.1, forward strand.
GGTTAGTGTTCTTTGACAGGGGGCTTCCAGACGGTATTGCTTATATGGAGATGATAAATAGGAGGATACCAAAACTAGAAAAACTATCCAAGGGCAGATACGACTTTGTCTTTGTTTTGGACAGACTTCCATTCAGATCAGAGGGTATCAGGATAGAGAGTGGAGACGATGAGGCAGAAGAACTCCATAACCGGATAATCAATGTTTACAAGAGATTAAACTACACAGTATTTAATGTGCCCGTTGCCCCGCCCAAGGACCGGGTTCGTTTTATTCTCTCAAAATTAGGGGTTTATAGAAGAGCCTAGTCGTTCTTGATTATTGTCCCTATGCCCTTTTCCCCAACTAGAGCCTTGTACAAGTTCCCCGGCTTGGTTATGTTTATTATCTCACTTTCAACTCCTTTCCTTGCTAGGTCTAGGAGTTCTAGAACCTTCCTGGCCATCCCACCTGTTACATCAACTGCGATGGAGCCTGCTAGTTCTTCAACAACGTCGTCTATGTTATTTGGTGTGACAACTGGGATTAACCTTGCGTCTGGGTGTCTTTTTGGATCGTTTGAATAAACACCATCAACATCTGTGCCTAGGACTAGCCTGTTTGCTCTTAGGTTGTGCGCAATGTAGGGTGCTAGGTGGTCTCCAGACAATATGCCTATTCCCGTTCGGTTGTCTAGCAGGACATCTCCATGGGATACGGGGACAATCCCCATGTCTATGAATTTTTCAACAACATTTAGTGGAAACTGGACTAGTCTCCCGTCACACAGTATGCCTCCCGCACTGGGTTGGAATGGCATTGCCTTCACACCTTCGTCTTGCAGTGCCTTTACTACACTATAATTTAGTAGTTGCATCCATCTATGTGTTATGCCTATGCCCTCAACTTGCTTGTCATCGTGGAGACCTAGGTGGAGGTTGTACTTCTTTGCGAAAACATGCCCAAATGGCCCTGCACCGTGGACTATAAACATCTTGAAGTCCTTCTCTGCGAGCGCATCAGCAATTTCCTTTGCTAGCCTTTTTAGATTGGATTCATTCAGTTGGGGCTCTTCGTTCTCCTTTTTTGTTATCACGCTGCCGCCCAGTTTTATTACAGTTAAATTGTTTTGTTTTGGAGTTATATCCATACAACCACCAGTAGATTATTTGCTTAAGCATATTTACATGTTACTGATTATTATTTTCTTGACTTCCTCAAAATCCTTTGCTGTCCAGTCTGCCCCTGCTTTTTTGAGTGATTCTGCGTCAAATGTGCCAACAAATCCAATGACTCTGACACCTGCTTTCTTTGCTGCCTCTACACCCAGGACTGCGTCGTCTATTGCAATGCTGTCTCCAGGTTTAACGCCTAGTTTGTTCATTGTTTTTTCCCACACTTCAGGATCTGGCTTTGCTTCTTTGACGTCATTTGCAGTTATCACTGCATCAAATGGATTAAATCCTAGCAGTTCTATGAATGCTTCCACATTCACCCTTCTGGTGCCTGTTGCTAGTCCCAACCTTAATCCCTGTTCCTTGCACCATCTCAGCAATTCAGCAGCCCCGGGCCTGACGGGTTTTTCCCTTAGAAGTTCCTTTCTATACCACACTGTTTTTTCTTTGACTATTTCTCTTATCTCATCTTCTGTTAGGTGTTTATTGCTGGATTCTGCTATTATTACCTCTGCCTTTTCTCCCATCAGTTCTCTTATCTTGTTTATATTGGGTTCTAGGCCGAATTTTTCCATCGCGATTATGTAACTTCTGCAGTGCAGTTTTACAGAATCAATCAAGACACCGTCAAGATCGAATAACACAGCCTTTAACATCTTAACACCTACCTACTGACTAGGATATCATAACAATACTATGATAAATTACAGTATACCTACTCTTCTTTTTGGTATTATAGAATTAAAATGATTTTAGAGTACTAATGCAAGTAGGTAGCCGATTATCCCCGCGATGAGCGTGGATACAAAGTTCGTTGTATTGTTTCCCCATATCTTTCTTGACTCAAATGCATCCCCTAAGATAGAGTCTGCTATTGCACCAATTATTCCTGAAACAAAACTTATAATAAATATTCTCCATCCCCAGAAGTATAGGGGCACTAGAGAAAAAATAAAGGATGTGCCTATCATTGCAGCCAGACCTAGTGGGGTCACACCTCCATCGTATCCTGGTGGAACTTCTTTACCTGTGAGAATTGACCTTGGCCTTGTCTTTGATAACAAGCCGATTTCGCTTGATGACGTGTCTGATGTGGCTGAACAAAAGGCTGATGATGCGCCCGCCGCATTTCCTATCAATGCGAAGCCAACACCCACTAGGCTGTTCCCTAGTACGTTTAGAATCCCACGAGTCTTCTGATGTTGGCCTAGTTTTTTCTTTCTTTCATACCCTATCCTGGTAACGATTGTTCCTATTACGAAGAAGTCTAGTATCAATGAGAACCATGGTAACCCTATGTATATTAGAATATACGCCAGTGCTAGTCCAGTGATAGAACCCAGTAAATCAAGGGCACTTCTCACGTAGGCTAGCGCACCGATAATAAGAGGTAAAGAATAGATGCCCACTAGGGTTAGGTCCATTACTCTTCCTCCTTGAGTTCTGGATTCTCTAGGACTTCTGTTTTTATGAAGTATACCCCGCTTATTGGGTATATCTTCTTGGCTTCCTTGTATATCTGGCCACCCAGTTCACCGTTTAACATTGACTGGAAGAATTTTTCGAATGGTTTTGTCGATGCTTCGGATATCTTGTCTACCATAAGTTTTCTTATCGCTGCCTTCTGACTGTTGTGGGCTTTTCTCCTACTAACTGCAATTGCTGTTACTTGAACCTTGTATCCATCTGGTGTCATAACTGTTGGTATTGCTCTGATGAGTGTGTGGACTCTTCTAGTTATCCTCCCGACGAATGCCTTTTGCATCTCGTGACCCATTGGTGTGGTAATTGCTGTTTCTCCCTCTAGCCCCTTTACTTTGAACTTCAGTTTTATGTGCTGCAGGTCTCTTTTACCCGTCAATGAATACATATCAATATTTACTGTTCTCCCAATGAGTTTTTCGGGTTTATTTGATGGAGTGACACCTATCTCCTTGCCCCCAAATATCTCAGGAGCAGTGATTTTGTACCATCTCTTTGTTTTCCAAGTATCAACAGATCTTCTTCTTGGTCTTGCCATTTAGACACCCTCTTTTTTGTTTTTCATTTCAACAATCTTTTTATCAAGTATATCAAGGATCTCCATAGGCTCAAATTTCCCTTCAATTCTCTCACCCATGAAATCAATGTGTGTTGGGA
>JALWQZ010000058.1 GCA_027077895.1 Microcaldota archaeon
ACATTACAGGAGGGGTCTGGACAGGTGGGACGGCGTCTTAAAGATAGGAAAATACAAACTAACAAAGTACCACTTCGAGAGATTCCTAGCGGCCTACGAAGAACTGGCAAGAGAGGGAAAGATGAAAGTCACATTCGGGGAATTAATCCAGAACATAATTAATGGAAAATTCAACAAGTACGAGAAACTAGCAGATAAATTCTATGAATTGATGGTCAACCAAGATTTCATGCCAAACACTCCCACACTAGTAAATTCGGGTAGAAGGGTTGGCATGCTCTCTGCCTGCTTCACTCTAAACGTTGAAGATGACATGGACTCAATAATGAAACTTGCCTGGGACGTGGCAAAGATACAGAAGGCAGGTGGAGGAACTGGTATGAACTTCTCAAAACTCAGGCCAGAGGGAGATGTTGTTGCATCAACTATGGGAACAGCCTCTGGACCCATCTCATTTATGCGCCTGATAGACACTGTCACAGACGTTGTCAAACAAGGTGGTGTCAGAAGAGGAGCAAACATGGGCATAATGGAGGTATGGCATCCAGACATATACCAGTTCATAACACTAAAACAAAAGGAAGGAATATTCGAAAACTTCAACATATCAGTAGGTATATGGGAGGACTTCTGGGATTACCTAGCAAAGGGAAAGCCCTACCCCCTAATCAACCCGAGAACAAACAAACCAATGAAAACAGCAGACCCTGTGGATATATTCCAACAACTCTCATACTCGGCCTGGTTGAAGGCAGACCCAGGTGTGCTGTTCTTTGATAATATAAACAAGAGGAACGTCCTAAAACCCGCTAGGGATGGGGAACCAATAAGGGTGACAAATCCATGCGGGGAAGAGCCTCTCTATCCATACGAGTCATGCAACCTAGCAAGCATAAACGTGGCAAACTTCGTAAAGTACGAAGATGGAAAGCCAGTCTTTGACTGGGACAGATTTAGAGAAGTAACCAGAATTGTGGCTAGGGCTCTAGAAAACATAATAACGATGAACAAGTACCCAATCCCAGAAATAGACAAGAGGACAAAGGAGTTAAGGAGGATTGGTGCGGGGATAATGGGCGTCGCGGATGCACTATTTGCACTAGGCATAAGGTATAACTCAAAGGAGGGCTATGACTTCATGGCCCAACTAGCCGAGAACTTAACCTACTATGCATACAAGGAGAGCATAGAACTAGCAAAGGAAAGAGGCCCGTTCCCACTCTATGAAAAAACAGATTACACAAAAGGAGAAATGCCAATAGAGGGATATTACCACAAGGACTGGTGGACGCTAGACTGGGAGGCACTGGTCAATGAAATAAAGAGGTTTGGCCTGAGAAATGCAATGGTAACGACAAATCCGCCAACAGGCTCAGTATCAATGATAGCAGACACAACAAATGGGATAGAGCCTGTATTCTCACTAGTCTATGAAAAGAGAGTAACCATTGGTGAATTCTTCTACGTCGATAGGATACTTGAAAAGAAACTAAAAGAGAAAGGGCTGTACACCGATGAAATTCTAAAAGAAATTGCCCAGAACTACGGAAGTGTCCAGGGTTTACCCGAAATCCCACAAGAGATAAAAGACATATTTGTAACGTCCATGGATATACACTGGGTTGACCACGTGATAGCCCAAGCGAATCTACAGTACTGGATAACAGACTCTATATCAAAGACAATCAACATGCCAAACGACGTAACAGTTGAAGATGTGAAACAAGCGTATATCCTGGCACACGAACTCGGGTGCAAGGGAGTCACGGTTTATAGGGACGGTTCCAAGGCAAAGCAGGTGTTAAATTTAACATCAGAAGAAAGGGAAAAGAGGTTCAAGGTAAGACCAACAGACTATGCAACTAGCAGGATCCAAGAGGTCATCAAGAAAAAGACCTGGTTGAAAAGATACATAAATGTCATAAAAATAGAAGGTGGAACAGAGGTAGCCCCACAAACAGTAACAGTTGCAGTGCCGCAAATGAAGGCAATGATGCCCGACGAACCACCAAGTTCGTCATCAGACAAAAAGGTAGAAAGATGTCCAGTATGCGGAAGTGAAAACATAGTTTACGAAGCAGGATGTGTCGTTTGCAAAGACTGTGGATGGTCTGAGTGTATAATAAGCTAAACCCCAAAACCCCTTTGGTGATTAAATGGGTCTAATCTACTTGTTCACTGGAAATGGAAAGGGTAAAACAGAGGCAGGGATAGGGATGGCAGTTAGGGCTAGGGGTCAGGGCAATAGGGTTGTATTCATACAGTTCATGAAGGGTCTACCCACAGGGGAGATAGAGCCACTAAAAGAATTGGGGGTAGAAGTATACCGATTTGGAACAGAGAATTTCGTTGATTTCAAAAACCCATCTAAAGAGGATGTTGAACTAGCGCACAAAGGTTTAGAGAAAGCGAGGGAACTAGCCAAGGAGAAGCCATTCCTCATTGTTCTTGATGAAATAAACGTCGCAGTCGCTGCTAACCTCATTGACACCGAGGAGGTTTTAGACTTCCTAAAGACCATCCCAGACGAGACGAACGTTCTTCTAACTGGGAGATATGCAAAGAAAGAATTGCTCGATGCCGCCGACCTAGTAACCGAGATGAAGGAAATAAAACATTACTTTAAAAAAGGTGTCCCAGCAAAAGAAGGTATTGACTACTAGGTGGGACGATGGTAACACTGGAAAGATTCGGACTGAAGGCGAAGAAAAGACGGATAAAACCATTAGAGGACTATGACAAAGATACAAAGAAAAAATCAACACTATCGGAGAGAGGCAAAAAGGCAGATATCACGGGGGATATAATCGAGAAACTAGTTATGGAAAAATTGAAACTACAAAGGTACAAACCAAGCCACTCTCCTGATCTAGCAGGATACATAGATGGTAAATACTCACTGGTTGAAGTAAAGCATTCTTCAAGGAGAGATCTCATTATTTGGCTAGACCAACTAGAGAGAGTCCACAACCTGAGAAACGTAAAAACAATTGAAAACGAAAACGTCCGACCATATTATGGTATTGTCTTCTCAAAACCCAACAAGCGCACATTGTACCTAGTCCCAACCGAGAAACTAGTGGAGATAGAAAAGAGAATAAACAAAACGAACTGGGGGCTCCGTACAGATAAGAAAGGACAGATAGAGAAATTGGAGGAAAAGGCAAAACTCAAGCCAATAGTGTCTACGAAGGAGGACCAAGTCGAGAGTATAAAAGAGAAAGAAAAGGAAATTCTAGAAAGATATCGAAGAACCCACTTCAGGATAACTGAGGCAAAAATAAAAGAAATCGCAGAAAAGATAGTTGAATTAGAGTAGTTATTTACCAAATCTCCTCTGCCTTTTGGGAAAATCGTCAACAACGAATGCTAGATCTCCCCTCTCAAATTCTGGCCAGTACTTATCAAAAAAGTAAACCTCTGAGTAGGCTGTCTGCCACAACAAAAAATTGCTCAATCTCTTCTCTGCTGTACGTATGACAACATCAGGATCAGGGAGACTCTTTGTAAATAAGTAAGATTGGTACGTACGCTCGTTTATATCAGAGAGAGAAATCTTCTTTGAGAGCACGTCCTCAACAATTCTCTTCGTTGCATTCAGTATTTCATATCTACCCCCATACGGCATCATAAAGTTTATCAAATGCTTCGTGTGGTGTTTTGTAGAATCAATAACATATTCTAGAAGTTCAACTAGGGGGTCTGGCAGTGTTTCAACTGCCCCTAGTATCCTAACTCCCACTTCATTGTTCTTTACTAAGTCAGACTCAAGAAGTTTGGTAAAATACCTATTGTAAACATCAATTAGGTGTATAATTTCCTCCTTCGTCCTTCTTATGAAGTTTTCTGTGGACAAAGCGTACACTGTCACAATTGGGATATCAAAATCCTCAAACGCCCAGTGAAGAAACTGCTCTAGTTTCTTTGCACCTGCTTCGTGACCTTCCCAGGGTTTCATGCCATTCCTAGTCGCCCATCGCCTGTTTCCGTCTGGCACTAGAGCAATGTGTTTTATCTGAGAGTTCACAATCATCCCTCCATCAGTGTTAGTT
>JALWQZ010000059.1 GCA_027077895.1 Microcaldota archaeon
CTAGAGTTATCCTTTGGTGTGGATAGGTGCATACTTGCATTGATAGATAATTCATACTCTGAAAGGGGTGGAAAGACAGTTCTGAAGTTGCCCCCAAGATTAGGACCATGGGATGTGGGAGTTTATCCACTAGTGAACAAGGATAGGTTGCCAGAAAAGGCTAGAGAGGTCTACAAACTTTTGAAATCCACTGGGTACAAGGTGTTCTATGATTCTGGAGGAAGCATTGGGAGGAGATATGCCAGAGCCGATGAGATAGGGATCCCATTTGGGGTTACAATTGACTTCCAGACACTAGAGGATAACACGGTTACGATTAGGATGAGGGACACAGGCGAGCAGGAGAGAGTTGGTATTGATAAACTCTGTGGCAGAATTTGGGAGTTGAGGAGTTGAGTATGCGATTTCAGATAAAGTCCAAGTGTGGAGAAATATACCTTGTTAGAGAACCGACCATGGACGATTTGGATCAAATTTTAGCATACATAACGGAGTTGGTTAACGAGAAGGCATTGATTCTTATGGACCATGTGCCAACGAGGGATGAAGAAAGAGAATGGTTGAGAGATAAAATTGAAGATGCCAAGAATGGAAACGTCATATACTGGATTGTTGAGAAAGCCGGCAAGGTTGTAGGTAGTATTGAATCAAGGAGAGGCAGCTTGAAACAGAAACACATGGCTGAACTTGGGATTGCATTATTGAAAGAAGCAAGGGGTAAAGGTATAGCAAAGGCTCTTACTAGTAGGTTAATAAAGGAGACGCTCAAGAAATGGCTCGATGTTAACTTGATTTGGTTAGGTGTTTATTCAAAGAACGAGCCAGCAAAACATTTGTACTGGAAATTGGGTTTCAGACCTGTAGCAAGGCTTCCGCTGAGGGCAGATCATTTTGGGGAATTAATAGATGAGGAAATCTGGTACTGGAAGGATTCGCCTGCACTCAAGAAGAGTGGTCTAAACTTATGATCATCTGTTAAGTCTTGTTGCTTCTACTACAAAAATAGCATGATATTGAGATAAATTGGGGTTGGGGGGTTTTGGATGTAAGTACATGTATTTAACACCTTACACCTATGGGACTTATTTGGTTACCTACTATTGTGCCCGATCCGGACCCTGATCCAAAGTTTGTCACCGTACACTTCGTTGTGGAGCCTGATACTAGTTTTGTGTCTTTGCATTTTAGGTTAGCCTTTGTACCATTTGGGTACACAAATTTTAAGTTAGACAGTGATATGGTTTGTGTCCCTACATTTGATACTAGTAGTGTACTGGTTGACTTAGGTGAAGGTCCGCAGGCAGTAACTACTGTTAGCATGTTCGAATTACTTGGGATTGAGTGTATTGATGGCCCTCCAGTTAGACCTCCAATCCAGAAGTAGAGCAATCCTGCCATCCCTACTGCTATTCCCAGATAAACACCTGCAAGACCTATAAACCAACTGATTATTGCCCTTATCGTTGAGAATTTGTGTGTCTCTTTTAATACAACTGTTAAAGTGTATACTGAATACAATGACACTAGAAATGCTAAGAAGGCACCTACTATTGGTATCCATACTACCATAGCATCTATTATCATAAGAGGTGCGATAACTAGGGAGCCTAGATTCTTTGTTTGCTCTGAGAAACTCCCCTTTCCTCCAATGATCTTTGCGATTATCCAAATGGCTATTGAATCAATGAACCACCCTATCACAGCAATGATTGGTGTTACTATCATTGCACCTACCCACATCATTGCTCCCATTGCTATTCCTGCTCCTCCTAATATCATGCCTAGTGGACCCAAACTTCCGAAACTTGAGTGGACACCTACTAGCATTGCTATGAAACCTGCCAGACCTATAGCAAATCCCAGTATTACACCACCAATTATTACGTCTAGTACGGCATTCCCCCATGTTAATTTCCCACCGAATTCTGTCATTCCATCCATTGGATGGACGAAAGCGTGTAGTTTCCGCTTTATACTCACTTGACCACCTCCAAGTTTGTTATGTTTAGATAAAGTGTATTCTACTTATATTTGTTTTTGCGATAGATAGGTTAGTGAAGGTCGCAGCAAATCGAGTAGTCGGAGAAGTCTTATAAACTCATGCCAAATTAACTTTCACATGAGGAAAAACAAGGGCATAAAAAGAAATGTGTGGGTATTTGGTCTTACATCCTTTCTCAATGATATCGCCTCCGGAGCGATGGCACCTTTAACTCCTATATTTGTGGTGAACTATTTAGGCGCAAACCCCGGGATTTTAGGGTTAATAGAAGGTATCGCAAAGGGAACCTTAAACCTGTCAAAACCATTTTTTGGTTATCTATCTGATAGACTCAGGAAAAGGAAGATATTTGTTGAGTTAGGGTACTCTACAAGTGTCATAGGCAGATTCTTGATTGCGTTCTCGTTTTCATGGCCAGTTTTCCTTTTAGGTAGATTCATTGATCGACTAGGAAAGGGAATGCGGGTTCCCACTAGGGATGCAATCATATCTGCTTCTTCCACTAGGAAAAAGAGGGGAAGGGCGTTTGGCCTCCATAGAGCCCTAGGCAGAAGTGGTGAGGTACTCGGTCCTCTTTTGGGTTTTCTGATACTCCCATATCTTAGTGGTGTAACAAGTTCAATTAAGCACTGGCTTCAGTTCTTCAACCCGTTAAACACGCTATTCCTAGTAGTGTCCATTCCTATGATATTGGGACCACTGATAATTCACCATTACATAACCGAGGTGAAATTCAGTGGAGAGCATACCCCGTCTAAAATAGCGAGTAGATTTAAGAGATTTGTTATGGTTGTTGGATTTTTTAACCTGGCAAATTTTCCAATAGCGTTCATATTTTTGAGGGCCAATGAATTAGGCGTAAAAATCGGTGGCAGCCTTCTAATCTACACGTTTTTCAATATTGCCTATGTGTTAACTGCTTATGCTGGTGGTCATCTTGTTGACAGATTTGGGGGGAAACAGGTCTTGGGCTCCAGTTTTCTATTTTTATCAATCTCTTCGTTGATGTTGGCATTTTCAAAATCCGTTTTCCCTCTTCTGGTTTCTATCCTCATCTTCGCCATGTCGTACGCTCTATATATAGTCTCAAACAGGTCGTTTACATCTCTGATATCTAGGCAGGAGAGGTTGGGAACATCCTATGGGTTACTAGACTTGACCATCGGAGTGGCAAGCCTCTTGTCCGGGTCAATGATGGGTTTTGTGTGGGGCCTCATGGGTGCAAGTGCTGCGTTTTTGATTGTTTCTGGCATAAGCCTAGTGTCTATTCCCTTGTTGAAGTTTCTGGTCTAGATCATATGCGCCCCTGCCGGGATTTGAACCCGGGTCTAGGGGTCCGGAACCCCTTGTGCTATCCTAACTACACTACAGGGGCTAGAATGTTTCTAGTTTGTAGTAAACCTTAGTCCCCTTTAATGTCAGTTGAACATGCCTGGCTAGTTCTAGGAGGTCGTCAATGTTGGGCTTTTTTCTCCAATGATAAACGTAGTCATACCCTCCCTTACTTGGCTGGAAACCTAGACTAGTTAGTAGTCCACCTATTTCGCTAGGTCTGGCGCCGTCACTTGAGAACCATAACCTTATGTATGTTCTAACGGTCTTCATCAATAGGTTAATCTACCTAGGTTTAAAATCGTTTTTGTCAAGTTTTTTAAATCCTGCTTCGTAAATTCCAGCATGAGGATTGCATTTTTTACGGAGACCTATGAGCCGCAGGTGAACGGTGCAGTAACTAGCATAAACGTGTTTTCTGAAGAGTTGACGAAGAGGGGTCATGAAGTTGACATATTTGCCCCAGCCCCTGGTCAAGGGAAACACGGCAAGTCTAGGGTGTATAGGTTCAAGTCCATAACCTTCTTTCCATACCCAGAATTCCATGCCGCACTCCCCAGTTCTAGAGTTTATGAGATAGTCAAGGAAAATGAGTATGATGTTATTCATGCCCATGGACCATTTGCCCTTGGGTACCAGGGATGGAAGGCAGGTAGGAAGTTTGGAATACCCGCCGTGGTGACATTTCATACACCTATTGCAGATTACGTTCCGTACCTACTAGGCGGGAAGCACAGCCCGTTGGTCCCTGTGGGGAAGTCTATTGCATGGTGGTACACGAAGTGGTTCTACAACAAGTTCCCGATTGTGTTTAGCCCATCAAATACAATAACTCGGCTCCTTAGGGATAAGGAGATAAACACGAGGATTGAACTTCTTAGGACAGGACTTAGGCTAGATGAGTTTGATAGGATAAAGCCTTCGAAAGCAGTTTTAAAGAAATTCAATATCACGAATCCATACATGATCCACTCTGGGAGACTGAGTCATGAGAAAAATGTTGATACTGTGTTAAAGGCGTTTGCTAGGATAAAGGACAAGTACGATGTTGACTTGGTGATAACTTCTAGGGGGCCATTGTTTAATAAACTTAAATCCCTAGCTGAAAAACTGGATCTAGGAGATAGGGTCCACTTTACTGGTTTCATAGAGAGGAAGGAGCAGATACAGTTGTTCAAGAATGCGATGTTCGGGATAATCGCCAGCGATGCAGATACCCAGGGACTGGTTGTCTTAGAGGAGATGGCTTGTGGAATTCCCGTGATAGGAGCAAATGCCCTTGCTCTACCAGAGAGTATAATACCAAAGAAGACAGGATTGTTGTTCAGGGTATACGATGACAAGGACCTTGCTAGGAAAATGGCCTGGCTCATAGAGCATGATAGGGAGAGAAGGGCAATGAGCAAGAAGGCCAGAAAACTGGCAGAGGACAATACTATCCAAGTATGGACAGACAAACTCCTAGAGTACTACGAGGAGTTATAAAAAACTATTTTAATGTATTCAGTGTTAAATCGTCATGGCAGATGTAATCTTAGTATTAGGCATATCTGGAGTTGGGAAATCAACTGTAATACGTAAGACTCTTGAGAGAGTGCCAGAGGAAAAGAGACCTACCTGGCTAAACTTTGGGGATATAATGCTGGATATTCTAAAGTCAGAGGGAAAGTCGACGGATAGGGACAGCATGAAATTCTTTGATGTTAATGAGACGTCCAAACTCCAGTCAATGGTCGCAGACAGGCTAGCCAGCATACCAGGGACAGTTATTGTTGATACCCACATGGCACTTGAATCACCCTACGGATTTATACCTGGAATAACCAATGCGTTTTTGGATAAGGTCAATGTGAAGCAGATTGTTATAATCGAGGCACCTGCTAGGGATATAGTTGCTAGGAGGAACAAGGACAAGGGAAAGAGGCACAGGTTCCCCCAGACAGAGAGAGATATTGAAGTCCAATTGGACCTGGATAAAGCAATGGCCTCCGCAATATCTGTCAAACTAGGTGTCCCGTTGAAGGTAGTCCAGAATATTGACCTAGAGAAGGCAGTTGAGAGTCTATACAATACCTGGGAGGCCCTTTTATGGAAATAGAAGAAGCATACAACAAGGCTATTTCAGACGAGAAGGTAAAAAATTTGATGAGAGACGGTTTTTACCTGTCATCTGCATTACTGAAGCAGGCACATTTAGACTCTGCGGATTCTTGGATTCTAATATTCTTCAATCCAGACTCAGGTAAGGTGTTTTCTGCCACGGTGACGGCCTCAGGTGTTGAGGTGTCAACCATACAAGATCCCCTAGTGAAAGATGACTACAAGCAGATGTCTCTTGAAGGGAAGGGCGACATCTCTGGTATATTAAAGATTGTATCTGAGCATTTCAGTGGCCAGGTGAATCAAGTCTTCATAAGTGCAAAGCCTGATACCTGGGAGGCTCTCGTTATAGGGACAAACCTAAACACAGTATTCCTTGTTATTGATCCGAAAACTAGAAAGGTAATAAAGGAAGAAAGAGGAAGCATGCTGGGATAACCCAGCCGGGTTCATCTTTCCATTATATCCTTTTTCATTATCTCTATGTCTTTCTCGATTGCCTCTAGGTGATTCACTAGTCTCTCTTTCTCTTTGTCTATGTAATCCATTCTCTTGTAAGGTTCTATTGCCTTCTCAAACATCCAATAGTCCACCATCGCATACGGGAACTCGTCCATTCTCTTGCATATGTCTGCTACGACTTCTTCCAAGAACTTGTTCATCGCTTTTTTCACTTCGCTTCTTATCATCTTGTCGCTTGATAGATACTTCTTCATCAATGCAACAACTCTAGCATTCGGGAAAGGTAGAGATTCGTCTTCTTCCTCGTCCTCACTATCCTTTGGTTTGTTTACATCCTCTTCTGGCATAAAACCACCCCAATTAGTACTTAAATTAGTGGTTTTCTAGAATTTAAGCCTTTTTCTGGATATTGGCACATCGGGAAATAGCATTGGCGGCCCTTTCTAGAGTCACTATAACCCCCTTTATTTCACTTCCCCTAACCACGGACCTTGATATTATATTTCTGAACATCTTCACTGCATTTTCTGGATTTCTTAGGTTAATCTCCTTCGAGTTTGCCAATCTTGAGAAGGCCTCTACTGCCTTTTTGATCTCGTTCTGATCATTTTCTTGACCCTCACTGGCGCCGGATGAGAATATCTCATACATAACTGTGGTTGCTGCATGGGATAGGTTCATCGCCCTGTATTCGTCAGATGTTGGTATGTTTAGCACGATATCACATTTTCTTAGTTCATCGTTCCTAAGACCTGATGATTCTCTTCCGAATATGAGTGCAATGGGTAGATGGTTATCTTTGAGTCTTTCAGCCAGTTGTTTTGGCGTTATGGATGCCCGGGTCGTGCCTGAGTTTGTCTTTGCAGTTGTTCCTACGTAAAGAGTGGCCCCTAGCCCAAATACATCATCAAATGAGTCAAGTACCTTTGCGTCCTTTACTACATCCCAGGCGTGCATTGCGTATTTTCTGGTTTCTAGGCTGATCTCACACTGGGGATTTACTAGCACCAACTTCTTGAACCCAAAATTCTTCATTGCTCTTGCTATAAACCCAATATTCGCAGGCCCTTCCGGTTCAACTAGAACGATGTAATCCATTTGACCACCAAATAGTTTTTATATTTTGGTTATATAATCCATTTATGCGATCAAGTTTGCTGGTTGTGGCGTTTGTCCTCATTTTATCCACAGGCATTGCTAGTTTGACGATTGAGCAGGCTAGTTCCTTGGCCCAGAAGGCGATGAAATCCCAGACGCCACCCACTAGCAGACCTGGTGTGCCCTGTGTAGTAAACGGTGAGCATTACTATGTGATGGAATTTGGAGACTCGTGGTTGCCAGTGGATGCGGACAAGGGATATGTGGTTGAAAATTACACAAACCGGAGTTTTGAAGCCGTTTATCTCCACCAGTTTCTGCAATTCTTGATAACAGCCAGACACAATGATGGATACCCCACGAATGTCCAGAACAGTTTGGGGGTTCTGCAGGGCAATGTAGAGTCCAAACTATTTTTTTACCACACGTACCAATCTCAGATGCCAACATCTCTAAAACCCTATTTTGACCCTACTCTTAAGTCACTAGAACTTCTGGATAAGCAGATAGGTGCTGTGCTCAACGACACAGGAAAACTGAAAAAACTAGAGGACTATATGGTCACGGTCTCTGTATCAAAGCAGAATGAGACCCAGTGGCGTAGTGAGTTTTCGAATTTGCTTAGTGATATATCCTCAGTTGTTATTGATGCGTACGCGTTTGAAAACAACAGGACAAAATTTGTCCAGGAGGCCGCCAAGTACGTGAAGAACAGTTCTGCAGATGTGCAAACTAGAGCGATGGTCGCTAATTTTATCGCAAATTCGATGGTAGACGGGATACCTAGTTCACTTCCGAATTACAAGAATCTAGTATCTGATTGGAATAGTTGGTTGTCAAGTGTTATGTCGCCTCAGAGTATATCTGAGAAGGCAAAAACAAAATTTGTTTCGGCATTGGACAACTTCAACATGATGAAGGCAAAGAGACTCAAACTCCGGGCGTATGCATCTGTCTCTGCAACGAAGACAGCGTTTGAGTCTATAGAGTCTAGCATAGGGGCTTGTGTTAATAACCTGCCATTTGCGAGCAGGAAGGAGTATAGTCTAGCGAAGGAGTACTACAACAAGTCAATATCAGAGTACAACGAGGGGAGCATGTATCTGAATAATTCAAATTATACCCTAGCGGTTCTAGACTTCGAGGATGCAATAGGCTGGTCAGAGAAAAGTAAGCCATTACTAAATGTCTTATCAAAGGTATCTTGTCCGAGAAATCCAAGTAATAACAACAACCAAGTTTCACATCAAAATTCTATTCTGTCACTTATCCAAAGAAATTGGATTGCAATAGTTGCCCTTCTTATCATACTCCTAGGAGTTGTATACTTCTTTTCAAATAAGCCAGGCAAAGGAAGGAAACAGTTAGAAGACTATTCTATGCCGTATGATATGGATTCAGGACCAAATGACCTGGGTCTAGGTGAACCCACTGATATTTCAGACTTATTAAAGTGAAAGTTAGTCCCGCCCAGAACCAACTTTGAAGATCCACATATTAGAGACTGATATCTCTCATCCGAATAAATAACTCTTGTTTAGGCTACCCGCACATGATTTTGTATCCATGAGGTCTGTGATACCATTATTCATTTTGAACTCACAGTTCAAGTACTTCCCGATTAAAGATGGATCCTTTGATTTTGTTATTCTTATGGACACTAAACACTGATTGCCACTTTTCTGTATTGTTATCTCTTTGGTTACCCCACCAATTTTTTCTGTATACTTTCCTTGCGTGCAGTTTAGCATTTCCCCTGAGCACCCTATTGTATGGCATCCCACTGGTTTAGTTGTAGAAAATAATAGTACGTACACTAGAACGAGAAGTGCGATGATAACTACAATGGCAGCACTCTTCATGAATTTGTTTAGTTTGGTGTGGTGCTCCCTTTTGTACACCTCATTTAATGCCTCATCTACCAACTCATCTATGTATTTGTTTGGATATCCTATACCCTCCATTACACGTCTGATCATAGTCTCAGAATAACCTGCTAGGAATAAACCGACCAGCGGACCAATCAATTTTTTTTTCAGTTTTTCAATTTTTTTCTTTTCTTCCTTGTCGATTGCATCCTTCATTTCAGAGTAAACATCCTCTAATTGCTTTGCGAGCGATTCAATAGTAGTCAAATCATCCACGTTTTCTGGTGTCGATGTTTTCAACAAGTCGAGTATGTCATCGTCCATTTGGTCACCTTGATATGTGCAGTTCTAGGATATCACCATCTTTTAGTTTGTGCTCAAGCCCGACTCGCTGGCCTGGGAATTTTACACTATCCCCCCATACCCTTGCAAACTTAAACTTTTTGATAAAGTCTTTGTGAATTTTTCTACAAGCATCTGCAACTGTCCCACCTTTTTTCAGGACTAACGGGGAGTCTAGGTTTGGCTCTTCACCAACCTTTTTGGTGTACACTCTTATTAGGTCGAGTTCTTTTATTATTCTATCCTTTAACTCTTCAAGTCCAATTCTCCTTTCAGAAGAAATGAACACAGCGCTTGGGAGTTCGTGTTTTATTCGCCTAATCTCTTCCTTGGTGAGTGTATCTATCTTTGTTATAACATAAACTGCCTTGATGTATCTTCTATTGTTTGCACGTAATACGTCTATGAACTCATCGATGGTTATGTCCTGACGTACTGTGACCTCTGCGTTGTGGTATCCATACTCCCGCAGCATATCTTTTATCATGCCCTCATCTATGTGTGTCTGTTTAACTGCGATATTTACCTGGATTCCGCCCCTTTGCCTTCTCTTTATGACTACATCTGGTGGGGACTTGTTGACTCTGATACCGGCATTTTCTAACTCCTTTATGACTTCATATATCTGGGAGGGACTAGTCCCCATTATAAGCAGTAGATCTGCTGACCTAACAACGCTCAATACTTCCTTCCCTCTTCCCCTACCAGCATATGCGCCACCAATTATCCCTGGGATGTCAACTATTTGGACTCGAATCCCCTTGTGGACTAGCATTCCAGGTATAACTGTTAATGTTGTGAATTCGTATGCCGCCACTTCAGATTCTGCATTTGTTATAGAGTTTAACAGTGTGCTCTTTCCGACAGATGGAGGACCTAGCAATATTACCGTGGCATCTCCCTGTTTCTTCACAGCAAACGCTTTCCCCCTTCCAGATTTACTAGACTCCCTTTTTTCCATCTCTGATTTGAGTTTTGCGATTTTTGCCTTCAGAAGTCCTATATGATGTTGAGTAGCTTTGTTATACGGCGTGTTTCTAAGTTCCTCCTCTAGTTGTTGTATCCTCTCTCTAATGTCCATCTGACTTCCTCCAAATTTTGAGCACCACCAAATTCCCTTCCATTGGTACGTATTTTGTTTTTAGAATCCTGTAATTAAAACCTAGCGAATTTAGTTTCTTTTCTGTTTCGTCCACACCATTGAATTCTGCCTGAAGGAAGATTGCGAATCCATTTTTTGTTAAATGCTCTCCAGCCGTTTCTAGGAACCTATCTAGTACTTCTCTACCTCTCCTGCCACCATGCAGGGCTGTTTCTATTGGTTCGCCTCTTAATTCTTCTCCAGAGAGTTCTAGGTATGGCGGGTTGAATATGATCGCGTCATATTTGCCACTAACGTTTGAAAACAGATCGCTTTGGACCGCATTGAGACCTAGTTTCCTTGCTTCTTTGACTGCTGATGGGTTTATATCGACGGCAGTCACTTGTGCTCCCAGTTCCTTGGCTCGAAGACCTAGTACTCCCGACCCTGTTCCAATATCTAAAACTTTCATCCCTGGTTTTACTAGTTCATCAATTACACTGAGCATCAACCTAGTGTCCTCTTGTGGTGGGTAAACGTCCATACAAGACCCTCAACTTGGTTTACCGTATATGTGTAACCCTACCATTAATGCGATTATTCCAAATAGGGTGTACATCCCACCTGTGACCATCAGTATTGCCCCATCCATTGGAGTTGTAAAGTTGAGTGCGAGCACATTTGGTGTTACTGCTATTATCGAATACAACACGATTATAACACCTATTATCATAAAGAATGCGGCTAACATTAGTCTAGCCTTTGTCGGCCCAGCCAGTAGCAGATCAACATCTGCTCTAATCGCTTGGATCTGTTTTTTCATAGACAAATTCTCTTCCCTAACTGCGCTCCCTAGGGCTTCTACTTCATTCGTTTTTTTGTTTACTACCTTCGCCATCTCGCCTAATTTTTCATCTGTTTCCTTGCTGATTTCCTTTTTTATGCTCTCTAATTTTGAACTTAATATGTCATCCACAACTGGCGATAACAGTTGTTTGCCGTTCTTCAATTGTTCCCTTATCATCAACGCGATGTCCCTTTTCATCTTCGACTCTACGTCCTTGTCCGCTATTTCCATTATCTTTTGTATCTGTTCATCACTCAACCCCAATTGTCTCAGGTTGCTGACTATCTCTTCATCACTCATCCCCTGAGCGCGCATCTCAGATATTATCTCTAGTATCTTAGGCTTGGCCATTGTATCACCTTTTTATACCCATTTTTCGTTTCTAATATAAGGTAATAACAGAACGCCAATTTATAAATAATTTGGTGGTAGCAGTGGAATTGATTAAGATCCCAAAACATGTTGTGATAAACGCAGGATACATAAGTGCAGTCTTGATCTTCCTAGGGATTGCAGTCATAAGTGTGGCAGTTTTCATGCCCAAGATAGTAAAACCTGTTTATACTCCACCCGTGCCTAAACTGGAGGCGAAGGCTAGTTATGCGACATATACATATGTTGGTTCTGATTGGGGTATCAACGTAACCCTTTATGAAGATAGTAAAGCAACAGCCAACAATGTTGTTGTCCAGTTGTCTTCACCAGCATTTGGTCAGGTATCCAAAACGGATGATTTGATAATGCCGTATACTCCTGATAAGTTTAATTTTAGGATTCATATACCCAGCACCACGCCACCTGGGATGTACAACGTGACGCTTACAGTCAGTTCAAAGGAGTCAACTCCATCCACATCTGTGATTAATCTGCAGGTCTTTTCACCACGGGGAAGCAACAGCACTAATAACTCTAGCGTGGGCAGTCAAAATACTTCTTCATAGGGTAGAACGGCTTTTGTCTAACAGTATTCGTTAATTATTTAAATATCTCTTGTCTAATTCTACACCATGTCCTTGGAAGAGTTGAAAAAGAGGATTGCAGGAGAGATTGCTCTGTCTAGCAATCCGGGCGGAACAATGAAGAAGTGGAGAGAACTGTTTGGTATTAGCCAGGCGGACCTAGCATCTTATCTTGGGATAACCCCATCGACAATATCAGACTATGAAAACAATAGGAGGAAATCCCCTGGTATTCAGGTTATCAGCCGGTTTGTTGACGCCCTGATTGCGATTGACAAGAAGAAGGGGGGTATGGTGTTCACGAAATTTGTCCCAGATAACGCCCATGAGGAACCGGCGTTTGAAATCATCGATTTCTCAAGGCCTGTTAAAGGCAAGGATTTCGTTAGGTCAATTGAGGGTAAGATAATAACGAACAAGAGAAGGGTGAGTGATATTGTTCTAGATGGATACAGTATTGTTGATAGCCTTAGGGCAATCACAGATATCCCAGTTGAAGAATTGCCTAGGATATATGGAAAGGAGAGCAATTCTGTTTTTGTTAAAAGGGCAATAGTTTTTACGAAGGTGACTATAGGCAGGAGTCCAATGGTAGCAATAAGAGTTACGTCTCCTAAGCCAGTTCTAGTTGTGTACCAAGGCCTGTCTGATGTTAGGGATCCTGTTGCTAGGAGAATATCGGAGGTAGAGAAGATCCCAATTGTGCTTACCGATTTGGACACTTACGAGATAAAGATGAAGTTGAAAAAATTTGAGTGAGGGATTTGTATGGAGGGAATTGTTGGGTATGGTGCCTACGTACCTAGGTTTAGGATAAAGGCTGAGGAGATTGCTAGGGTTTGGGGGAAGGACCCAGATACGATAAAGAAAGGCCTGGGCATAAGGGAGAAGTCTGTTCCTGATATGGACGAGGATTCTGTTACAATTGCGGTTGCTGCTGCTAGGAATGCATTGAAGTACTCTGGGATAGATCCTAGGGAGATTGGTGCGATCTTTATTGGTTCAGAGTCTCCGCCATATGCTGTAAAGCCTTCATCTACCATCATTGCTGAGGCGATAGGTGCGCCGACTGAGTTGATGGCTGCTGATTTTGAGTTTGCTTGCAAGGCTGGGACACAGGCGATGCTAGCAGTCCTAGGATTCGTCAAATCAGGCATGATAAAGTACGGTCTGGCGATTGGTTCAGATACTAGCCAGGGTAGGCCTGGTGATGCTCTTGAATACTCTGCAGCCGCTGGTGGTGCTGCTTACATAATAGGAAAGGAAAGCGTGATTGCAGAGATAAAGGAGTTTTACTCGTTTGCCACAGATACTCCAGATTTCTGGAGAAGGGAGGGCCAGGACTATCCAAGACATGGGGCGAGGTTCACAGGCGAGCCAGCGTACTTTAGGCACGTTCTGTCAGCAACTAGGAGCCTCTTGGAGAAGGCAGGGGCCAGTTTGAATGACATAGACTATTTTGTTTTTCACCAGCCGAACGCAAAGTTCCCGTTAAGGGCCGCTAGAAAACTGGGGATTCCAAAGGAGAAGGTCTTGCCTGGCTTGTTGAATCCAGTAATAGGAAACACGTACTCTGGAGCAACGCCATTAGGCCTCGCTGCGGTTTTGGATATCGCAAAACCGGGAGATACTATTCTTGCAACTGGGTTCGGCTCTGGGGCGGGGTCTGATTCAATGCTTCTCGAAGTTACGCCTGAGATAGAAAAAAAGAGAGGTAGAACGCCGACTGTTAAGGATTATATTGATAGGAAAACATACCTCACTTATGGAGAATACGTGAAACATAGGAATAAGTTAAAGATGTAGGGTGATGCTAGATGAGAAAGGTTGCTGTTGTGGGTGTGGGTCTGACTAGATTTGGGGAGAGATGGGAATCGGGAATGAGGGAGTTAATTGCTGATGCTGGGATGAATGCAATTGAAGACGCGAATCTATCAGGTGATGAGATAGAGGCTTTGTATGTCGGAAATATGAGCGGTGGAAGGTTTACTGGTCAGGAGCACATAGGTGCGCTGGTTGCTGATACTCTTGGGCTGAATCCGATACCTGCAACTAGGACTGAGGCTGCTTGTTCAAGTGGTGGTCTTGCTTTTAGAGATGCGTATCTTTCAATAGCCAGTGGGGAGTTTGATATTGTTATGGCTAGTGGCCTGGAGAAGATGACTGATGTATTGACGGGACAGGCAACTACAACTCTAGGCGGCGCTGCTGACCAGGAGTGGGAAACCTTCTTTGGTGCAACGTTCCCTAGTTTGTATGCAATGATTGCAAGAAGGCACATGCATGATTTTGGTACCACAGAGGAGCAGTTAGCCAGAGTTGCAGTGAAAAATCATCACAATGGGTCAATGAACCCCTACGCCCAATTCCAAAATGAGGTGACTCTGGAACAGGTCTTGTCTTCTCCACCCGTCGCAGAACCTTTGAAACTTTTGGATTGCTCACCAATAACAGATGGGGCTGCTGCGGTGATACTGGCCAGTGAAGACATGGCTAGAAAACTAACGGATACACCTATCTGGATAAATGCATCTGCGCAGGCGAGTGATACCCTAGCATTGCATGATAGGGAGAGTTTAACTAGTTTGAAGGCCACTAGGGTTGCAGGGAAGAAGGC
>JALWQZ010000060.1 GCA_027077895.1 Microcaldota archaeon
TAGAATTCAACTTATAAACGATAACGCGAAGATTATAGAACCGATAGTTAAAAAGATTAAAACACTGGCAAAGAATTCGGTTATTATCATGGTCACGAACCCTGTTGATCCGTTGGTTTATCTAGCGTGGAAGAAGTCAGGGTTTCCTAGGAATAGGGTCTTCGGTGTTGGTAGCATGGTTGACACATCTAGGCTCCTTTCTGCAGGTTACAAGGGATTTGTTATGGGTCAACACGGCACATTCTTTACTCCAATAGTTTCGTCTAAGAAGTTCAAGAAGGCAGTTTCAGATGTTAAGAGGATAAATGATAACCTCCTGAAGTGGAAGGGTGGGACAGAGTTTGGACCTGCCATGGAAATTACAGAAGCAGTTGGCGCCGTTATTGATGACCTCGGTTCTGTCATGCCCGTGTCGGCTGTTCTTCAAGGCGAGTATGGCTTCAGTGATGTGGCAATAGGTGTTCCAGCCGTTATTTGCAGGGATGGAGTTTCGGATATACTAGAGGTAAAGATGGCAAAGGAGCAAAGGTCTAGGTTTAGAAAGGGTATCCTAGCAGTTAACATGGCACTGGAATCAATTGGTCTGAAAAGTTGAGTGGGCTACTGCGCGTAACTTATCATACCCAATCTCCCAGACCATGAGTACTCCCTAGTTTTGCCTCCATTTCCTGGGCTAGTTTTTCCTTTGCGTCCCTAGGAATAATACCACTTGCCGCGAAGTCATGACCATCCCCAAACCCGTTTAACGCTTTGCAAGCCTCTGACATCAGGGCGCCTAGGCCTGGCCATTCTCCACTTTCAATCTTCTCCTTTGCCATGTCTGGGACTCTAGCAGAGACCTTCACATAGTTCCCTTCTAATTCCAGTTCAATCCCATCTATCCTGGGAATCTTGTTTTCAACGTTCATGAATCCCAAAAGTATCTTGTTTGGCGCTATCCCCCTATGAACTAGATACGAACAGAATGTCCCAACAGTCTTTGTTCCCATCCCTCTGAATGCGTCTCCGACATCGACCCACTGTATATACTTTGTCTCCTTCAACTTCAATGATGCTACCAATTCTCTCACAATTGACTTTCTCTTCTCGTCCAGTTCTTTTATAACCTGCTTTATCTCCTTACTGTAGCCGTGGATTGCTAGGTCCAGTCCCAGTTTTACGCCACCTGTGTAATAACCAACGCTACCTAGGACGGTTAGATCTCTAGATACTGACCGTGGTACCTTCCCAATCCTCTCCAGTTTGCCTTTTGGATCTTTTCCATAGTCCTCCACGGCCAATCTGTTTAGGCCTTGCGGTTCCCCAGGTATCTCCTGCATCCCAACGATGGCCAGATCTGAATATTCCTTTCCAATGATATCCCTAAATAATAGGTATGCCATTGTTGCTCCGCACGCGTCCTTGTCCCCACTCATTCCGAATAGTTCAGGATCCAGGTTCATCACGGAGTCTGAATTTGGGGTCTTTGTCTTGTGATGGTCAATTATTATGACCTCGTCTCCTGTCTCTTCTAGCATCTCTACCTCTCCGGAACCTATGTCTAGGTATAGAAACAGTGAGCCCTTGTGATGTTCGTGTATTTTACTTATCACTTCTGGGTACATCTTTTCTAGGCAGTACATTGTTGCTTTCTTTCCTAATTTGCCCATCGCTAGTTTTGCTAGAGCCCCGGAGGCCAGGCCGTCAGCATCGTTGTGAAAAACAAGGACAACATCTCCATTCCAGGATTTTACCTTGGCCTCTGCCCTAGAAGCAGATTCTAACCAGTCCATAACTTATTCTTGGTTTGCTAGGTTTTATTGTTTTTCCTCTCTTTCCTTAACTAGTTTTATTATGTCCTTTGATTTCTTGGCTGATTTTATCTCTGATTCTCTTATGACTGGTATCCTGTCCACCGCGTCCTGCTTTACGTTGGAAACCAGCAGTGGGTGGCCGTTTAGGAACTCGCCGGCGCCTTTTAGGTAGTCGGTGGTTCTCTTGGTTATCACTGTCTTCTTTGCAACTATCAGTTTTTCTTTCTCCTTCGCAATGGCATCAAAGCCAGAGTAGGCGGGTATCACTTCAAAACCTAGGTTTTCTAGATCTTTTAGATAACCAGCTATTTTCGGTCTCTCGGGTTCTGGGGGCGAGAGTATGTTGAAGGGCTTTAGGTTGACACCGTACTCTTTATTCAAGTTCTTTGCCTTTGATATGTCTATCCCCATGCCCTTTTTGTACATGTACACTGCTTCCTCGGAGACGCCCAGTGTGTTTGCGATGGGTTTTATTCCCTCCTTATCTAGCAGTTTTGATAAGTCAGTGGAGTCTAGTTTTGCGATAATCCTCCCCTTCCAGTACTTCTTTATTGGCATTTCGCCTGAGAGTGAATCTTCTAGTGTTTTTGGGGTGACAACGTGGATGCCATATCTTTCATAAACAACACCGTCTAGTAGTTTTCCAGTTTTTGTTTTTTCTCCCACTAGTATTGCGCTCGCGTATAGTTTTGACGCCAGGCATTTAAGGGATGCTGCCTGCTCTTTCTTGAATGCATCTACATTTGTTAAGATTTTTATCAGAATCAGGTTTTCCCCTTTCTTTGCTACAACATCAAATGTGCTTCGTTTTCCTGTTGAAATGAAGGTTTGAAAACCTAGAGAAGATAGGATTGATAGGGTTTTGTCAACTAGGTAATTATCTACCTTCATGCTTTCTTCTCCTTGTGTTTTGGTCTCAGGTTTTTAGATCCGCATTTTCTGCATACCTTTGCTCCTGGCGGATTTCTAGCATTGCAGTCCATACATATCATCTTGTCTAACCTTCTTTCCACGACGAACTCTGGATAGTTTGTTTTTCCCATTTTTAGCACCTCTCTAAAACCGAAGTGGGCCCGCCCGGATTCGAACCGGGGATCTCCACCGCGTCAAGGTGACGTCCTAACCAACTAGACTACGGGCCCGGTGTGGTTATTTTTGCTCTAGGTGTATTTAAATTTTTATTTGGTTTTTAAGCCTCATAGTATTTGCTCTATTTGAAGCGTCCCATAGCGTTTTGGCATGTGGGGGACGGGATTTGCACAAACTGATGCGTCAGTTTGCAGACGGTGAGGGGGTTTATATCCCCATTGGGGCGCGAGGCCCCAAGTGCGGGGGACGGGATTTGAACCCGCGCAGGCCTACGCCACTGGATCCTGAATCCAGCCCGTTTGACCAGGCTCCGGCACCCCCGCTTCTATGTTGAATAGGAGTTAGGGGGTTCACAGTTTGCCGACTCTTCTCTTCAACTGCCTTTTCAGTCTCCTTCTCTTCTTTTTCTTCCATTTCCACCTTTGTTGTCTCTTCTTTTTTCTTTTCTCTCCATCGCTTGCCAAGTCTTAACACCTCCAATTAGTATGAGTGCTCCGGCCGGGATTTGCACAGGCCGATGCACCGGCCTGCGGGTGAACACGCGTTCTATCCCAGAACATGTGGCACAAGGCCACATAATGCTCCGGCCGGGATTTGAACCCGGGTCGTCGGCTCGAGAGGCCGATATCCTTGGCCGGACTAGACTACCGGAGCAGCGGAAATATTATCTTGATACCCGTTTAAAAATTTAAGTGTTTCTACTGCATGGTTTGAGGATAACGTTTAAAACAGGTGCACGGTAACTAATCCAACTGTAATTGGTGTAATTGTAGAACTGTTTTCCAGCGTTTATTGCGAATGGTATCCCTGCTTTTCTCAGTTGGCATGACATGAACCTAGCAAATGAAACCTGTTCTGGTATGGTGTAATCATCACCATGGTTGTAATTTCCAGGCATCCATGCACCGACCCACGTTAATACTCCTGTTTTGTTCTGCCAATTAAGTGCCTCACCTATTTTC
>JALWQZ010000061.1 GCA_027077895.1 Microcaldota archaeon
TATCAAATCAAAGCAACCGTTAGTGAAAACAATTTTCTTTCCCTGTTTCTTTAGTTCGGTTACTAAACCACTTAATACACCACGATCTTCTATTATCACTGGAATAGCCTCCTTTCAATTTCTTCACATATAGTATGTATTATTGTTTCATGGCATTCCTGAATTCTAGCAGTGTTATCTGATGGAACAATCAATGCCAAATCTACAAGATCTTTCAGTTTTCCCCCACCCTTACCAAGTAAGCCAATCGTCTTTATTCCCATCTTTTTTGCTTTACTGACAGCTCTAACCACATTTTTTGAATTCCCACTAGTGGATATTGCTATGAGTATATCCCCTTCTTTTCCTAGTGCTTCTATTTGCCTTTCAAAGATAGTTTCAAAACTAAAATCATTTCCCACGGCAGTTAATACCGATGTGTCTGTGGTTAGCGCTATAGCCGGCAAAGCCGCACGGTTTTGTTTATATCTTACCACTAACTCTGCTGCGAAATGTTGTGCATCTGCTGCGCTTCCACCGTTACCGCAAATCATTATCTTGTTTTCTTTTTTTAGCGCATCTATAATCCAATTTACTGCTTCTTTCAATAATTTTTCGTTTTCATCTATAAACTTCTTCTTAACTTCTGCAGATTCATAAAAATACTCCTTCAACATTTTCAAATCACCCCTTTAGGGTCTTAATGAATTTAGCATTTGCAACCAGTTGCTTTGGCTTCTTCTCCTCAATTGCCGCCATCACTATTCTTTCCGTAATCCTATCACTAAATCCAAAGTTCAGTATTCTTGCCAATTCTTTAGCGTCCTCGACTGTTGGACCTTTTTTGTATCTTGGATTAATTGTTAGCAAAACAGGTTTATTATAATTTAATCCAGCCTCAAATGCAGTGTATCCTGGGTGAGTTATCACCATCCTAGACTTGGCAATCAACTCAACCAAATCCTTCCTCGATAAAAACTCAGATATTACTTCAGCGTTCTTTATTTTTCCAGGACCTCTGTATAGTACTTTTACATCGTCGACTTTTGAGGCTTCATCCACAATTTTTTGGAGCAATTCTTTGTCTTCTGCTACTGTGCCGAGGCTGATCAGGATATATCCACCCCCTTTTGGTTTTGTGACTGGTTTTGGCAACACCACACCATTTAGGACAATGGCTTTTGGGAAATGGATTTTCTGCTTTTCCCAGGAAACAAATGTTTTTTTAGATATAGGGTACAATGCCCTTGGTGTTTGCTCAGGATGAACTATTCTATCAGGTACCTCAAAGTTCCACACTTCTTTGCCCAAAAACCAACTGAATGTACCAACCACAAATCCGAGACTAGACCCTGCTGATATCACAATATCATTTAGAAATCTTCTGTGTTTTAGCATGCTGGTATACGATTTTAAGTATCTCTTTATGGAAAGTGGTTTTGTTGGGATTCTAGGTCTTTCCATTTCAAGAGTTTCATATCCATCAAAGAACTCTCTAGATACTGGGTCGGGTGTGTGAATTATATTGAATTCCACATTTTTTTCTTCAAGGCAGTCAACGATACCCTTAGCTAGGGCACTGTGTCCTCCCCCACTCGCTATAATAGTGTACGATACCACAATATCTCACCCAAAATATGTACTCAACCCAACAACCAACGCACTTACCAGAGTTTGTAATCCAAGCAGTAGTCCAACCAACTGTGGTTCAGTTGGATGTAATCTCTTCATCAGCCATTTAGTTAGACTACTTCCGTATTTTGATGTTAACCTCCCATCCTTCCTTATATGTCCAAATTTTTCCATCTTTTCGTATTTGATCTTTGTTAGGAATACGAATAGATTCACAAAGTATAATGCCATCAGTAGGGTTGCCCAGAACTCCAACTTACCCAACACAGCAATGGCGAATATTGCTGCGCCGAAAGACCATGTTCCTACGTCCTCAGGGAATATCTTTGCGGGATACCTGTTCCAGTGCAAGAATCCGAGCAATGCAGCAACCAATGTAAATGATATTATGGCGATGCTAATTTTACCTTGCATTGCAGCGATTATACCAAGAGAAGTGAGTATGATACTTGTCATTCCTGCCTCAATACCGTTCACTCCCGCAATCATGTTTACTGCATTTGGCGCACCGGTTGCTCCAATCAAGAGTAAAATGAAATACCAAAACCCGAGGTGGATATTCCCTATACCTGGAACGTAGACATAGTCTAATCCTGTTTGATATGGGTCACTCATGAATACAAGAGGTAGCGCGGATATTGTAGGAATTACAAAGTTGACCTTCCAATCGAATCGGAATATATCACTCAAAACCCCTGCTAGACCTGCAAGGATTATTACATATGTAGATGTTATTATGAGATTTGTGAGTTCTAACATATGAACATCCCTGACTAACCAGCAGAGTAGATACGCAGAAAAACTTGTTACAATAACCGCAGATATAAACGAGAGCCCACCAAATCTTGATCTAAGTGGCTTTTTTGATTTGTATACATCCTTACTGACTAATTTCCTTTTTTTAGTTGCTTCTATTATATTTTTTGTTGACCACCAACTTGTTGCATACGCTATTATCCCAAGAATTACAAAGATCATCCAATCTTCCATTTTCACCATCTAACTAGTTTTGTTTACTACTGTTTCGTTCAATGCTTTGTCCAATTTGTTCCAGTTCAATTTCCAGAACACAACCTCCTCCTCTGGGACGTACTTGTACATTGGATTCTTTAGCCTTCCCCAGAAGTCGCCTACTAGGCTAGCATCCGTTATGTTTGGATCCTGGAAGAACAGCCTGTACCCAAGCATGTAGTTTGATGGTGCGTCTGATAATATCCTCCCGTATCTGTCAACGAAGAACATTAGGTAACCATCTGGTCTAGCGTAGACCCTTGCTTTTAACACGCCTCTGCCAGTGTCTATGTCTAGGTTATAGCCTGGCCACTTTGTGTTCACCATTTGTTCCCACTGCTGAGGTGTGAATACCAATTGTGTCCTGCCCAGTGGGCATATGACTTCTGGTTTTCCTTGGTTATCATATCCTTGGTGGCAGTAGACACCTTGTAAGCATGCCGCGTAGACGTCTCCTGGTGGGCACCCTTCAGATGGATCCGCTAGGACTGGCGAGTATGGGATATGCCATTTTTGCAGTTCCTCTTTTGGAATGCAAACATTATCCCCTAGATATGTTAGTGCGCCCCATTTCTGACAACTGATTACTATTCTGTCAACACCAATATGCGTCACTTGCCAGTGTTTTAATTCTTTTGCATGCCTCTCTAATATTTGGTCCGTAGTGTTACCTCTAAAGTCTGTGAAGATCTTTGCAGTATCAATTACTTTTGTCGCATTTACGTTTCTATTATCAAGAGTTGTTTTCAATCCCCACCATGCTGACCAGTGACCATAATCCCACCATGTCATTAATACAAAGTTCTTGTGGTTTGGTAGACTGGTCAAATAATCGTATGCTTTTATCCACCCTGATTGTGGGGCGTATGAGCCTTTATACTGTTCCATTAAAACAACTGCTCTCCCTACGAACACGAAACCTAAGATTAATCCAGTTATTACGACCACTGCCGCAATCCACTTGACATCTGCATTCTTTGCCTTCTCCTTCCACCACTTAGGGATTTTTAGCATGTCAGACAGCACAATGCCGACTAGGAGAGCTGCAGGTTGGTCGAATATGTATCCTAATTTGGCTTGGTTCATGAATAGATACGCAGTTACTATCGCAAGCAGCCATGGCAACAAATCAAGGGAATTTTCATCTCTGTGTTTCCATCTACGTATCGGTAGCCAGATTAGCCCAATTACGAAGAATATGG
>JALWQZ010000062.1 GCA_027077895.1 Microcaldota archaeon
ATAGAAGCCTGCTCTCCCTGGCTTGACATGCAGTTCGAAGCAATACATCCGAAGTACGTTGTTACACTTGGGAGGTTTTCCCTTGCTCATTTTCAGCAGAAGTTCGGCTTACCTAAAGGGAACATATCCAAGATACACGGAATACCTATGAAGGTGGACACACTAACTTGGCATGGATGGTTAGTGCCAATGTACCACCCCGCTGCAGGCTTGTATCGCGGGGAAGTCAAGCAGTTAATAATTGAGGATTGGAAAAAGTTTGGAGAATTCCTCAAGTCTCATTGATGGGATCAATCTCCTGTTTTTGGTTCTGTTTGAATGACAATATCCTTTCCATTCACCAAGGCATCTGTGACTTTCTTTCTTGCTGACTCTAAGAGCCTCCAGACAGTCCCTCTTGATACTCCCATTTTCTCACCAGCTTCCTCTTGTGTTAGCCCTTGTAAATCCACTAAACGCAATACCTCTAACTCTGGTGGTTCCATGTAGATTATTTCTGCCCCAGGCCCAGGTCTAGGCCCGAACTTAACTATACTGGGCATCCAGCCTAGCATTATCGGCTTCGCTGGTCTTCCTCTTCCTCCTTGACCCCAGCCTCCTCTGTTCCATCTCCATCTTGGCATGATAGAATTAGGTTTCGAGTTCTATTTAATTTTTGTGCAAAAGCAATTATTTCAAGACTTTGTGCACATCTCTAATTGACTTTAAGAATCCGTCCGGCCTTGTTTTGTACCTTTTGAACATCTGCTTGTGCGCCCATCTAACTGGAATCTTTCTGAGAAGGATAAAACTTTTCAAACCAACTCTTTTCCCCGCTTCAACATCCGTGGGCATGTCTCCAATGTACGCAATTTCGTCTTTCTTTATCCCCTTCTTGGACAGAGCGTTGACAACCAGTTCCAATCTCCTGGTCCTGTTCTTTGAGTGTTCTTTTCCAATGATCAAGTCAATGTGGCCCTTCAACCCGTGCCTCTCAAGCATTTGTTCAATTCTCGGCTTGGATGCTAGAGAAGAAATTACGATCGTGTAACCATCTCTTTTTAGACTCTTTATTGTTTCAATTGTTTTCTTGTCTATCCTCCCGTTTACTGTTGTTTCTTCGACCAATCTCTCTATCGTCTCTACCATTTCGTGAATATCCTCCTTTGACGCCTTTTTCCCTGAGAGCCTGTACATCTCCCTAACAGCCATTTCAGGGTCTGTGTGTATGAGGGAGTGTATCAGTCTGACTGGGGAGTGGATTGTTTTTGGAACTAGTTTTCTATTCTTTACCACCCACATTATGCTAGAGAAGATCTGTTTGTCTGTTTTTGCTAGGGTGCCGTCAAAGTCAAATATTATGGCCTTTATTGTCATCAACTAAGACTTAGTGTCTGGTTTAATAAAAAGAAAACCCAAAATTAACCAGAAGGTGATTAATATGGACCCAAAGAATGTTGTTCTCAAAAAGAGCGTTGACCTGAGCGGGCCTACAATAGAAGGTCCCTGGCTAGACGGGGATATTACCTTGGATGAGATTCTAGACAAGTACTATGAGAGGATAGGATTCCAGGCGACAGCACTTGGCAAGGCAATAAAGGTCTGGAAGAAGGTCGAAGAAACGAGGAAGAAAGAGGAAGTGGTGGTTTTTCTAGGTTACACCTCTAACATCGTCTCCTCTGGCCTTAGGGAGATAATCGCCTGGCTTGTAAAGCACAAGAAGGTTGATGTTTTGGTAACCACGGCTGGAGGAATTGAGGAGGATTTCATTAAGTGCTTGAAGCCGTTCATTCTAGGTGAGTGGGAAGTTGACAATGTCCAGTTGAGGAACGAAGGAGTGAACAGGATTGGAAACATATTCGTCCCCAACAACCGTTACATTGAGTTTGAGAAGCACATGATGAAGTTTTATGCCTGGCTAAGCGAGGAAGAGGCAAAGACAGGGAAGATTTTTTCTGCCAGGGAGTTTGTGCATGAGCTAGGGAGGTACATGGACGAGAACCTAGGTCCAGAGAAGGAAAAGTCAATCATTTACTGGGCGTACAAGAATGACATCCCAATATTCTGCCCTGCCCTGACAGACGGATCCATAGGTGACATGATATACTTCTTCAAGGAGAGCGAGGACAAACATAACTTACGCATAGACATCGCGAAGGACATAGTTGAATTAAATAACCTAGCAGTAAACGCCAACAAGACAGCAGTTGTCGTTCTAGGTGGTTCCTTGCCAAAGCACCACATCATAAATGCCAATTTATTCAGGGAAGGCGCAGACTATGCCATTTACGTAACCACCGCTGTGCCTTGGGATGGCAGCCTTTCCGGGGCCCCACCAGAGGAGGGCATGTCTTGGGGCAAGATAAAGGGCAAGGCCGACTACGCTGAAATCTGGGCCGATGCCACCATTGTCTTCCCTCTGCTGGCGTGGAGCGTGTTCAAGACCTGATCATTCATTCAGGAATGATATTTATGAACAATCGTATACACCCCATTACGAAAATAAAAGGTGTGCTCAAGAAGTCGTTGATAGTATTATCCAGAATACTGTTTATAATATTTTTATCCACCACTTTTTTGCTTCTATTTTTGAGCGTATATCATGATTACCAAGTATTGCACAAGGGATACCCTGTATTGGTGAAGAGATACTCTAGAGTATACGACGAAACTAAGGGGGCAATATTAGATAAGGCAATAAATGTTTCACTAGCATATCGATCTAAATATACTATAATGTGGGAGAAGCACGAGAATTGCACGGCGAGACCCTTTTCAGCATTATTCGCCATTATTAATACATTTCAACCGGAAAACATAGATTATTATAAGTATTTGGCTGTAGAGAGTTATGGCTGTTGTGGCGAATTTGCTCGTTCATTATGTGCTATTTTATCGGATGTTGCGTATGTTAAAACTAGAATCGTTGTGTTCCAACCCCCTAATGAAAGTAATCACGCAATATGTGAAGTTTATTTAAATGACACGTGGTGGGTATTTGATACAAGCTGGACAACACCAAATGGGACGATTCCAGCCAATGGATACTACCAATATTTGATTAATAGTCCAAAATATAATAATAGTAGCATAGTGCGTGCAACGACTATCCAAGACGTACGCACTCACCAGGACCTCAAAAAAGAACACGGCTTCCCAGAACCCGGGTCTGAGTAGATGTAAAAATAGATATCCCTTATCATAATCCATAAATAACCAACAACCTTAAAAGTAAACATAGTCAATAAGATCACTAACACGCGTCATCTTGGTGGTCGGAGTGTCAAGACATGGCAAAATAACTGAGAGAACCTTATACCCTGCGATGAAAGAAATATTTAATGAGCATAATGGTCAGGCGATCCAAGAAGTCTATTTTGGAACACAACCTGATCTTCTTTTAGATTGGTTAGGGAGTAAGTGGTTAGTAAGTGTTAAGATAGGGGACCCATCAAAACCGAGGGCACTAAAATCTGCAGTTATCCAATACATGCAACATGTGGTGGATACAAATATTAAACATGGTATGATCATATTTTTTCCAGAAGATATACGCAAAATTAAACCTGATGAACAAGCAGTGAGACTTGCAGTTGAGCAGACACCGGTGTATCTTCTTGTAATGAACCCCCCCATGGAATTTTTGGGACCGCTTTCTGTTGGTTTGTCAAAAATTAAAAGTACACTAACTAAGCAAAGTGAAACATCCTTCAAGTTAAAGACAGTGGTTAGGCTACTTAGGGAACATGTTGAAGAGCTCATGGATACGCTGGATATAAACCAAGAGGAAATCCTCAATATAACCTCTGACCCCTCCACATTTTTTGGGATTAGTCATACTAGTGACAGGGATAAGTCTGTCTTTAAATTTTTAAGTGCATATATTTTTATTAGTCAGATACTGTTTTTGAGACTATACTCCTATGAACATCCAAATATACTCGAGAATGTTGACCTGAAGAATTTATCAAAAAATGAAGTGAAGAAGGCCTTTAATAACGTACTGAAAATTGATTACAAACCTATATTTGATATTAATGTTATTGATGTGATTCCTGATAGTTATGTCGTCGAGACATTTAGATTAATTTGGGGCCTTCAAATAGAAAAGGTTAGATATGAACTGCCTGGAAGATTGTTCCATCAACTAATGCCACCCAAAATTAGAAAGTTACTCGCAGCTTTTTATACGAGGCCAATTGCTTCAGAACTTTTGGCGAAATTAACTATTGACAAAGCGGATGCTACAGTGTTAGATCCTGCTTGTGGGTCTGGTACTATATTAACGGCGGCCTATACCCGCAAGAAGGAGTTATGGCGTAAACCTAGTAATCCACACAAAATATTTTGCGAAGAACAAATATTCGGAATTGACATTATGCCTTTTGCTGTCCATTTGACAGGCGCAAATCTGGCCGCAATGGATCCAAGCACAACAATAAATAGAGTTCAAATTGTTGTGGGTGATAGTTTAAGTTTATCACCCAATACAAAATTAAAACCAGGATACCAAAGCATTTCGGACTGGATCCCTGGCGCATCGAGTGACACAAATAAGGGTATCGCTGCACATACTGATGGTACGGAGTATTTACTTAGGTTATCACCTGTGGATGTTTTATTGATGAATCCACCTTTCACAAAAATGGAAAGGGGTGTTAGGCGGAGGTTGAGAATAAATTTAAATAGGTTCTCTGATCAAGTTGGGAGCGAGGTTGGTTTATGGGCACACTTTATTGCTTTGTCTGATATGTTTTTGAAGGAAGGCGGAATTGTTGGAGCTATTCTTCCAATAAATTTACTAAGGGGTAGAGAAAGCAAAAAGGCACGTAAAATCGTCTTTGGTAAATGGTTACCTCTTTATGTAGTAAAACCAACGTTAAATTATGGTTTTTCGGAGCAAGCAGAGTATCGAGATATAATTGTAATAGCGAGAAAGGTGAATAGAATACCAACAAACCATTTTGTGAAATTTTGCTTGGTCAAGAAAGACCTCAATATGTTGCATGAAGATGACCTAAATGAAATAGTTCGCAGCATAAAAAAAGTCAAGAGTATGCGGAGCGCCACACTTGATATAAATTCACATAGTTTAAGTGAGCTACATGAGCATGGAGATAATTTGATGTGGTTCATTGGCAGTGTTTCTTTTAGAGTTAGAGATGCTTTACTTTCTTTTAGTCAGAGAACTAACTTGTGTTTTGAGAATTTCCCACGTGCTTATTTTCATGAGGGATACCGCCCAGTTCCAAGAGGAATATCAAAAGTTATGTTTATCACCAGACCTGCACCAGGTAGAGATCAGGAGGCCTTTTTATTGTTGGATCATGAAAGTGAAGATGCTCTCCATGTAAAAACAATTTTTGGGATTGAGGAATTTTCTTTTCCTTCTAGGTATTTTTTGCCAAGTTTGCGTACACCCGTAGGCGTTGGCACTATGGACATTACAAATAAGCATGATTATGTAGCAATCTCTTCTTACCCAAACATATCAAAAATAATGCGCCTCGTTAGGTTTGATAGAAGGTTGTCCAGACAGTTTTGGAGTAAACATAGGCGGGAATTGGATTTGATCAAAACAAATGTTGTTATAACTCGAAGAATAAACCCCTTTTCTCCAAATCAAAAGCTGATTGCGTTTTTTAGTGATACGCCTATCCACCCCTCTAACCAAGTGAATGTTATACAAGAACCAGATAAGATTAGAGCGAAGGCGCTGACAGTTATACTAAATTCTGCAATCTTTTTATCAAAATTTTTCATGTCGAGAGAAGAATCTACGGGTAGGTACATTGATATACGTTTTTATGATCTCTATGAAATGAAGTTATACCCCAAAGATGAATACATACCCAGATTAGCTAAAATATTTGATAAGTTCAGAAATGTAGAGTTCGATTCTATCTCACATCAGTTAGATGAGAGTTTTGATGATAAATATCAAGAAGTTACAAAGATTTTAAGAAATAATCCTGATGTGCTCATAGAAGATTATTATTTCAATAGCTTACCTAAAGTGAAACCAAATAAGGATAGAAAAAAGTTTGATATGGAAGTGTTAAAAGTTTTAGATGTAGGTACGTCTAAAACAGAGTTATTGGATACATATGCTAGTATAGTATATGACATGATTTTAACCAGGAATCTTAGCAGAAATTGAGAGCAATATTCAAATAGCACTCCTTAATGAGGAGTAATGGATAGACACTTAATCCTGCATCTTATATAGGTTTTTATTGTTTTGTCTTATGTGATAGAGTGTGGTTGGTCTCGTTGTGTAATGTAATATATTTAAATTCTGGTTTTTACAATAGCTAATAGTGAGTTTTGTGATAGAAATATCAAAATTTATGCGAGATATGGTAGATGTAAAGGAAGAAGGACAACAGATTAGTAAAGAACTAACCAATATAGCAACAAACGCTGATGTTTGTATTCTTGGTTTTATTGCTTCATACAGACCGGCAAAGATTAGCCCAACAAAAACAGTTAGCCCGGAAGTAGGTTTATCTGAGGAGTTTGGAATAGAACAAGCAATTTCAGATATTAAGGACAAATGGCCAGATGTTGAGAAATGTTTTGTATTACTTAATAGTCCAGGCGGTTTAGTAGACTCGTCATATAAAATTGCGTATTTACTGCGCAAAAGCTTTAAGGACATAACTATTTTTGTTCCTCATGTAGCCCTTAGTGGGGGGACTCTGATTGCTTTAGCAGGAAATCGGATAGTTATGGGTCCAATGAGTCAACTAAGCCCATTAGATGTCCAATTAGTAACCGAAGAGTATCAGTTTTCAATGAAGTCAATACTAACTGCATTCCAACGAGCAGTATCCTATTTTACTAAGGTAGATGTTGATGACACACCTTATCCTTGGCAGTTATTTGCGGAGAAACTAAATCCCATACTAATAGAGGAATGTTCTTCTGAATTAGATACTATGTGGCGTTATACTAAAAAAATATTATCTATGGGGATGTTCTCCACCGATACTAAAAAAGCTGAGGAGATTGCAAAGAAGCTTGTGTATGATTTTCCGACTCATAACTATGTGATCAATATTGATGAAGCCAGAGATGTTGGTTTAGTTGTAAACTCTTACACAGATTATTCTAAAATTTGGGGCGTATTAAGGGAGTGGTTGTCCATATATGCTCCCATGAGTACAGATAAACATTTTATACGTTATGTTATACCTAGCAAAAATTAGTTTTAATGTCCTTACATGTTTTTGTTTTATATCTTGCGCTTTATCCAATTTTTGTGCATAAACCGAAAAATATTTATATGCAAATGCACAAAACTATTTCTGTGAATAAGCACAAAATTTAAGGAGGTGATGTTATGCCATGGGGTGATGGTACAGGTCCTTGGTGGGGCAGAGGTTATGGAAGAGGATTTGGGAGAGGATTAGGTTATCGGATGACAGGTGCGCCAGGGTGGGCTAGAGGTTGGCCTAGGGGATACTGCTGGTACTACTACCAGCAAACAGGACAGTTCCCGACGTGGAGTCCTTGGAACACACAGAGCACAAACATCCAGAATGCAGTGGCAACCCAAAGTCTGCCCTACTTGGAGGCAATGAAGAAGAGCCTGGAAGAACAATTAAAAACCCTAGAAGACCAGATAAATGAACTAAAGAAATCCGGTGAAAGTAAATGATAATTGCAGTACCTACCGTGAGTGGTGGGCTAGATGACATGGTGGCACCAAACTTCGGGAGGGCACCCAGCTTCACAGTGATAACCATTGATGATCAGACGAAGGAGATAAAAGAAACAAGGATCGTTCCGAATCCCAATGCGGGTTTGGCAAGGGCAGCAGGCATACAAACAGCGAGTTTCCTAGCGAATTTAGGTGTTAACGTGGTAATCGCCCCAAGCATCGGTCCAAACGCCTATGGGATTTTATCTCAGGCAGGGATTAGAATATCTCTGGGTTCGGGCACGGTAAGGCAGGTTGTCCAAGATTTCGTATCTGGGCAGTTGCAAGAGTTCAAACCAGACGTTACTCGTCCAGGATACAGTCCAGGTTATGGCCCAGGATTTGGTAGAGGGCTTGGTAGAGGAAGAGGATTCGGAGGTCGTTGGTAATGTTCGGTTTTGGTCAAGGAAGAGGACAAGGAAGGGGCAGAGG
The DNA here is from genome assembly GCA_027077895.1 of Microcaldota archaeon. GTDB lineage: Archaea > B1Sed10-29 > B1Sed10-29 > WALL01 > WAMD01 > JALWQZ01. The sequence continues at coordinate 8,117 of JALWQZ010000062.1, forward strand.
GTATGGTCAGGGGCAAGGCGGACCTAGGCAAGGGCTGGGCCCAGTTTCCTATTGTGTTTGCCCAAACTGTGGTGCTAGGGTTCCTCACACTCCAGGGGCCCCGTGCACCAGCGTGAAATGTCCAAAGTGTGGAAGCCCAATGGTTGGAGGAAGGTGAATGCCTACCATAGCGGTAACAGGCGGCAAAGGAGGGACAGGAAAGTCAACGGTTGCGGTTAACCTAGCATTTGCCTTGGCGAAGCAAGGGTATGGAGTGGATTTGCTTGATTTGGATATTGAGTGCCCAAATGATTCTCGGCTTTCGGGCATCCAGGTAAACCCAGTGTCTAGCGTTTACAAAAGCGTTCCGGTGATAAATGATAAGTGTACTGGGTGTGGTGTTTGCGTCCAGGCGTGCGAACCAAAGGCTTTGTACATGCTTAATGAGAAGGTAAACCTTATTGAGGACATCTGCACTGGTTGCATGCTTTGCCAGAAGGTTTGCCCATTTAATGCTATAGATACAGGTCAGAAAAAAGTAGGGACTGTTTCGGTTGGGGAGGTCAGGGTTGGCTCTGGGAAGGTCACGTTGATTGAAGGAAGGCTAGAGGTAGGCGAAGACGAGTCAACGAAGATCATTGCTGAAGCGTTGAAGTACTCCAACTCGAAGGTAAAAATAATTGACACTGCGGCGGGGACGCACTGCACTGTTGTCAAGGCGTTAAAGAAGGCAGACCATGCGTTCATCGTCACAGAACCAACGCCCTTTGGCATCTCTGATTCCATGAAAGTGGTAGAACTAGTTAAAAAACTAGGTGTTGGGTATGACTTGGTCTTGAATAGGGACATGGGCAATGATGTTTCTCTCCCAGTAAAACCGAAGTTCAGGATACCATATTCCAGGGCATTGGTTAATTCATACATATCCGGGAGGCCAATAGTGCTGCAGGATTCTCCAGAGGCAAGGGTGTTTGGGGAGATGGCTGAACATGCGAGGAGCATACTGCTTGGTGATTGAACTAGATGAAGACAAGGATATACAAGTTGGAAAACTGGGAAGATTCCATTTCCCTAAAGGGTACTACGTTTATGTTGGCTCTGCAATGAATGACTTGGACGCAAGGATTGCCAGGCATCTGAGACCAAGCAGCGAGAAGAAAAAGCATTGGCACATTGATTACCTGCTTGACTATGCAAGGGTGATAGACGTCATAAGGATACCCAGTGAGGTCAATATAGAAAAGGACGTTGCAATGTTTTTCTCAAAGTATGGAAAGGTAATCGCCCCTGGATTTGGTTCTACAGACACTGGACTTGAAACGCATTTGTTTTACTTTGAGAAGATGCCTAAATTGGAGGTAGTGAAGGAATGAACCTAGCCATAGCTTCGGGCAAAGGTGGTGTTGGGAAGAGCACGGTCGCAGCTAGTTTGGCATTGCTATTCGCAAGGGACTACAGTTTCCAGTTGATAGATGCGGATGTTGACTGCCCTGACCTGCACTTGATATTTCCCGGGAAAGATTTGCTCAACAAGCCAGTCCATTTGAGCAAGGTGGCAGAGATAGACTTTTCAAAATGCACTCGCTGCATGGCATGCGTGGAGGAATGCCCCTTCGATGCAATAGACCAAAAACTCAGGATAGATCCAGTCTACTGCGAAGGTTGTGGTTTATGCGTGCATGTGTGTCCAGAGAAGGCAATCTCTTTGAAGGAGAGGCTAACAGGCGTTTTGAAGGAGAGGCAGGTCAACTACGACTTTGATAGTCATACTGTTTCATTCAACTTGATTTACGGGGAGTTGGAGCCGGGCCAGTCGTCATCCGGAAGGCTTGTGGACGAATTGAAGAAACTTGGAGAGGAGAATGAGATAACTTTAATCGACTCTGCCGCGGGTGTTGGGTGCCCAGTCATATCTAGTATCCAGGGTTCTGATTTAGCGCTTCTCGTTACAGAGCCTACCCCCGCAGCATTGGACGACTTAAAGAGGATGTCAGACCTTGCAAACCACTTTGGGATTCCGCAGGTTCTAATCATAAACAAGGCAGACATCTCAAGGGAGTGGAACCAAAGGATAAAGGAATTCGCAGTTGAGAGGAGTATCGAAATTGTGGGCGAAATCCCATTCCACGACTCTGCGTTTAAGGCTCTGTCCCAGGGAAAGCCATTAGTTGCTACAAACTCGCCTTTGAAGAGGGATATTATTAAGATTTACAAAAAAGTAACTTCTTTTATAGGGTGATTACATGGGGGGAATACACGTTCCAAATATGCTTCAAGTCCAGATAGGTCTTGACAAGATATTCCAGAGAAGGATTGCTGTTATGTCTGGTAAGGGTGGAGTTGGAAAGTCGATGGTTGCGAGCCTGCTTGCAATTGGTTTGGCAAAGAGGGGTATGGAAACGACCCTAATGGATGCAGACGTTCTAGGCCCAAACGACGCAACTCTTTTTGGTGTGGAGGAGAATGCCAGCGTGGAAAACGGCAAGATACTGCCAACTCAGATCATTGAAAATCTCGACCTAGTCTCTTCTGCAATGTTCCTTCCAGACAGGAGCAAAGCCATAATTTGGAGAGGGCCAATGGTATCCAATTTCCTAAAAGAACTTGTGTCAAAGACCAACTGGAAAAAAACCCAGGCCCTAGTGATAGACATGCCACCGGGGACTGGGGACGTTGCACTAACTGTCCTACAAGAATTCAGGCCCACGCATGTAGTCATAGTTGGAACTCCACAGAAGATAGTCATAGAGGATGTCATACGAGCTGGGAACATGGTCAAGGACCTTGGCTACAAGGTGAACGCCTACGTTGAAAACTTCTCTTACGTTGACTGTGGCCGGAAGTACTATGCGTTTGGAGATTCAAAGTTGATGGAGATGAAGGAGACGTTAGGAGCCGATAGAGCCTTGGCCTTGCCTTTAAAAAGAGAAGTCTCTGAACTCGCTGACCATGGGAGAATCTTGGAGATATCAAACCTTGATCCATTCAGCAAGGTAGGTGGTCTAGTTGACTGATGTGCTAAGAGATGGTGAAACTGTCGCGAGGAATGTTACGATTGTGACGTTTTTTCTAGCCGTGGCAAAACTAGTTGTGGCTTTAGTCACGAATTCCGTTGCAATCTTGGCAGATGCATTCCACTCGTTCTCTGACCTTATCCCAATAGGCGCGGCCTGGCTTGGACTGAAGATTGCCCAGCGCCCGAAGTCAGAGGAATTTCCCTATGGCTATTACAAGGCAGAGAACCTAGCAGCGTTGTTTGCCAGTCTCTTCATATTCCTTTTGGGTTTTGAGATACTTAGAGAAAGCGTTTCTAGGTTATTTGTTTTGGAGACCGTCAGGAACGATGCAGTAGGTATTGCTATGATTATCACAGCATTCCTAGTTTCTTTTGGCCTGTACAAATACCAATTCGTGGCGGCGAAGAGGACGAACTCGCAGGCGTTGATGGCGAATGCCCTAGAGACTAGGATGGACCTTCTATCAACAACACTTGTGCTTTTTGGTTTCCTTTTTGCCATTTTCAAGATTCCATACGCAGAGGGGATTGTTGGAATTATCCTTTCCATATTTGTCTTCTATGCAGGTTATGAGAGTGCTAAGGACTCTATTCTAGCGTTGATGGACGCAGGCGTTCCAAAGGACGACCTAGATGAGATGAGAAAGGCAGTTCTAAATATCCCTAGGGTGAAGTCGATTAGGTCTTTGTATGCCAGGCGCTCTGGACCTTTCATTGTTGTTGAGGTCACGATAACCGTTCCAGCAGGTTTGGATGTGAGCCAGGCCCATGAGGTCGCCGACAAGGTTGAAGAGGTATTGGTAGGCATGAACAAGGTCGACCACGCAGTTGTTCATATAGAGCCAGAAAAGGGAGAAAAACTTGTAGCAAGACCAGTGAATGAAGATGGAAGTGTGGCAAAGGTGTTTGGCTCTGCACCCTATTTTGAGGTATACAGAGTGTCCGGGAAAACTAGAAAACTGGTTGAGAAGGTCAAAAACCCTGGGCACAAACTCTCAAAGAAGAGAGGAGTAAAGGCCGCTTTGTTCCTTATAGAAAAGGGGATAGATGAAGTGGAGGTATCAAACATAGGTGATGATTCAAGGGAAGTTCTGGAAAGTGCAGGGGTCAAGGTAAAATCACTCTAGGTTCTCTGAGTCGTCTATCCCTAGGTTCTTTATTATCATGTTCGCGACCATTGGGCTTCTTATCCATGCAGCCCTATCTAGTTTAGGATCATTTGGGTTGTTCAAAAACAATATGACCTCGTTGTCCACTATGGCAAACCTGTGATCCCCCTTGACTGCCTTGACAAATACACCTCTGTTTTTTGCCTCTTCTAGTTTGTCTCCAATGTACTCCATCTTCCTCTGGAGTCCCATCTCGTCCCCGCCTATTATAACCTTCTCGTTTGCGTTTTCCACAAGTGTCCTTATCGTATTATATATATTTCTCCTGTCTGCTAGGTAGTAGACATCACCGCTAGAAACAGACTCGCTCCCTTCCTCCTTTAACTCTGCCATCAGGTTGTCTCCTATCTCATCTAGTTTTGACATCTCCTTCTTGAAGTCCTCCATCCTTTTCCTTTTCAGATGTTCAATGGCCTTCTTTATGGGTATTGCCTCATACTTTATTGGCCTCTGGGGTATGATCTTGACTAGGCCCTTCTTTTCTAGTTTCTCAAGAACGTCGTACACCCTGGGTCTGGGGATGTGTGCCACCTCTGCTAGTTTACTCGCGGTGGCGGACTTTACCTTTACTAAAGCAAGATAAGCAGATGCTTCGTAGGTGTTCAAACCTAGTTTTTTCAGCAGTTCCATGGCCTTTGTCATATTTACCATAACGGTTGCCTCCTTTTTATATGTTACTCCTACCTAGTGCGGACATTGTCTTTCACTGTCGTTACTAGTTAGTTACAATTCCATTTATAAATCTTCTAGTTGATTAACTCGGGTCCAGTGAATACATCACAATATTAATATATACCTGTGTGCACGAGATGGTTGCATGCGTTTGCCCATACATCCTGTTATAGGCACTAGTATCGCAGGTTTAACCTAGACACAGTTTACATACAGAAACCTTTATAAATGTTACCACTTGAAAATAGTAACAGGTGGTTGTATGAAAAGATTAGGATTTGTTTTGGGTGTGATGTTGGTTTTGATTCTTGCTGGAGGTTCGTTAGCGGCTAGCCCCGCTGGGAACTCGACAAATTCCACTAATTCAACAAACGTCACTTCATCTAGCCCTTCCGATTTGACCTTTGACAAACTCTGGCTGAATGGGACTAGGCTGTACATAGAGTTGACGTACACAGGGAACGGCACGTACACTCCAGAAATAGACGTTGTTGTGTACTACTCGAACACGCAGAAGGAGTTCAAGGCGGCAGTACCGTTTGCACAGAACGAAACTCAGTTGTTCTACGTTGACCTAACCCCTGGGTATCTCAAGGGCGTCCTAGTTGAAGCAGACGGTGAGGCAATCACGTACGTTAGTGTTGAAACTGTAATACATCCTAGCAAGTATGGGATATTCGTCAACAAGGTGTGCAACCAAACAATGGTCAACTCCACATGCAAATTTAGTGCAGATTTCTACTACCCGGGTATGACGGAGTATGGGGTAATGTGGAAGCAGGGGAATGAATGGAAGAACATTACGTACTACCCAAACACAGACTATGTGATACTTGACTACAAACTAGTTCCAAAGGAGCCGGGAAACGTTTCGGTCAAGTTCTTCTTGAAGGTTGACGGTGCTTATGTATACAGCACTAACACATACCTAGTCAACGTTACATCCAGTATCAGCAATCAGAATAATGTGACAGGAATAGTCCATTATAATTACGAGAACATATCCGTTTCTAGGAATTACTACTACAACCCTAGGACTGACAGAACAATGATAGAAACGGTTTTCTCATACACAGGATACAAGGAGTTTGTCAACACAGAGATCACTGACTGGGTGCCGCCTACAATAAGCGTTTCATTATCTAGAATGTTCGTTTCACCGAGACCTAGTGGAATAAAGGACAGGAACCTCACCTTCGATACTGCCTTGTACAGGGGGAAATCATTTAAGGTCTTCTATGTCGTTGATGGCAAGGTAGAGCCAGAACTTGTTGCAGACCTCCCCGCACCTGTCATCACCATCAAGGGAGAGATTGTCCCAATGAGGACTAGCAGGATCTACCACATAGGGAGCATACTAGTTAACAGAAGTATGCAGTACTACAAAGACATAAACATGACTGTCATATACACACTTGTTTCTGGGCTGAATTCAAGCAGGAACTACACAATATCGGACGTTCTCCCAGGATACTCTAGCATATC
>JALWQZ010000063.1 GCA_027077895.1 Microcaldota archaeon
ATCTGGGAGATACTGGACGTGGAGAAGGTGAAGCATAGGAATAGCTTGGGCAGGGCTAGGCGTTTAGTCTCTAGGCTACTGGACTCGGGAGGGATAAACACTGAGAAACTGGTTGAATTGTACGATTCGCATGGCGTGACACCTGAACTTATCCAAGATATCGCTAGGGAACAGGGTAAGCATGTGGATATACCTCAGGATTTCTATGCTATGCTCACACAAAGGCATGTTCAGGAGAAGACAGAGGAAGAAGAGCAAGCAATTGATGTATCTAAGTACCCAGATACTGAACTTCTGTACCACAAGGATTGGAAACTTGCTGAATTTGATGCTAAAGTAATAGGCAAGGTAGATGATTGGTATATACTTGACAAAACCGCATTCTATCCATGGTCTGGCGGTCAGGATCATGATTTGGGAGAAATAAACGGGTTTAAGGTCGTTGATGTCCAGAAGGAAGGAGGGGTTGTCCTGCACAAGGTTGAAGGCCATTTAGAAATAGGTCAGAGTGTGCATGGTAAGATTGATTGGGATAGAAGGTTGATACTGACTAGGCATCATACTGCAACTCATGTCATAAACGGCGCATGTAGACATCTCCTTGGGGATCATGTCTGGCAAGCAGGTGCAGAGAAGAAGATTGACAAGGCAAGATTGGATATAACCCATTACTCCTTGCTCAGTGATGAGCAGATAAGAAAGGTTGAAGAGATGGCAAATCAAGTTGTACTGGAGAATAGGAAGGTCAATAAATTTTTCCTTCCAAGAACAGAGGCAGAGAGGAGATACGGTTTCAGGTTGTACCAGGGAGGGGCTGTGCCTCTTGCAGAACTTAGGATTGTTGATATTGAAGGCTGGGACACGGAAGCATGTGGGGGTACTCATGTTGATAGCACCTCTGAGATAGGCCCCATAATGATTCTAGGGCAAGAGAGGCTTCAGGACGGAGTTGTGAGGATAAACTTTGCTGCTGGTGAAGTGGCAGAGGGGTACTTGAATGAGCAGTTAAAGATCCTAGATGAACTTAAGTCGGAACTGGGTGTTGAAAAGGATGAAGAAATTCCAGATGCAGTACATACACTATTTGAAGAGTGGAAATCGACTAAGAAGAGGCTGGATAAGTTTAGGGAAGAGAAGGCCAAGAGAGAACTGGAGAACTTAAAGTTAATGGATAATGGAAGGTTCAAATACCTGATACGCGTTTTTGATAATGCAGACATGGCCTTCCTTAGAGAGGTTTCTAAACGTCTTTCTAGAGATGGGGTTTTCTTGTTCCTTGTGGGGTTGAAGGACAAAACGTATGTGTTTAGTTATTCAGGTGCTGATTCGCTAGACGCTGGTTCCCTAGTTAGAGAATTTACTAGTTCAATAGGCGGTGGGGGTGGCGGCCCGAAGACAAAGGGAGAGGGTGCTGCACCGTTGAGAGAGAAGGAAGAGATTGAGAAGGCCCTTAATGATATCAGGCAGGTGGTGGGATGAACGCGGATGAATTCATGGAAAAGAGAAAAAGAACGTACTACCTAGAGGACGCGGCTAGGGTTCTCAATACAGATGTGTATCATATCTTAAAGCAGGTCAAGAATCTTAAGGAGGAAATTTCTAGGATGAAGGAGGAGATAGGGGATGAATTGGTCTGAGATAGAAAAGAAATGGCAGGAGAAATGGGAGAGAGACAGGGTATTTGAGGGTAACCCTGATCCCAGCAAGCCAAAGTTTTTCCTAACAGTCCCATACCCGTATGTGAACGCACCTCTACACATAGGGCACGGCAGAACCTATGCTGTTGGAGATGCAATTGCTAGATACAAGCGGTTGAGGGGTTACAATGTGCTGTGGCCAATGGCGTTTCACCTAACTGGCACTCCTGTCCTTGCGGTGGCAGATAGAATAAAGTCAGGAGATGAAAAGGTAATCAACTTGTACAAGGACTACGTTTCTATATACATAAAGGACAAAGAGAAGGTAGATGAGATCGTTAAAGGCTTCACTGATCCGAAAAACGTTGCGTTGTTCTTCGCGGATCATATCTCCCAGGATTTCAAGAGTATTGGATTTAGCATAGACTGGAGAAGGACGTTCACCACGGTGGATCACATATACAACAAGTTCGTAGAGTGGCAATACCACAAATTGAAGGAAAAGGGGCTTCTGGTAAAGGGTTCTCACCCTGTTCTCTACAGCCCCGAGGATGAGTCTGCGGTTGGTGAGGATGACATAAAGGATGGGGACCTAGACAAGGTTTCTGTACAGGAGTTTACAGCAATAAAATTCCAGTTTGAAGACGGATATCTAGTCCCAGCGACCCTGAGGCCAGAGACTATATTCGGTGTCACGAACCTGTGGATAAACCCAGATGCAACCTACGTTAAAGCGAGGGTTGATGGTGAAATATGGTATATCTCAAAGGAAGCAGCAGAGAAGTTGAAGTATCAAAAAGAGAAAGTTGAGGTTCTAAACGAATTACCTGGCTCATACTTCGTTGACAAAAAGGCTAAGATACTTGACATGGAAGTTCCTATTCTCCCAGCAAAATTTGTTGACCCAGACAATGCTAGTGGTGTTGTTTATAGTGTCCCAGCGCATGCGCCATTTGATTACATAGCATTACATGACCTATGGAGGGAAGGAAAATACAAGGAGGTTCAACCAATAAAGATTATAGACATCCCAGGTTATGACATGCCGGCAAAGGATATATGCGAAAAGATGGGAATTGAAGACCAGAATGATTCTAGGCTGGAAGAGGCGACAAAGGCGATATACAAAGATGAGTTTTACAAGGGGGTCTTAAACGAGAGATGCAGACAGTTTGCCGGGATGAAGATAAACGAAATAAAGGACCAGGTTAAAGACTGGATGATAAAAGAAGGCCTGGCGTCTGTTATATACGAAACTAGCAGGAAGGCAGTGACCAGAAGTGGAAACAAAGTTATAGTCGCTGTTCTGCGTGACCAGTGGTTTTTGGACTACTCAAAACCCTGGTGGAAGGAGACAGCCCATGAGTGGATAGATAAGATGTTCATATACCCCGAGAAGTACAGGCGATCCTTCCATGACACCGTTGACTGGCTGCATGAGAGGCCTTGTGCTAGGAAGAGAGGGCTGGGAACTAGACTACCATTTGACGAGGACTGGATAATTGAGTCATTGTCTGACTCAACCATATACATGGCCTTCTACACCATAGTTCACAAAATAAAGGAGAGAAATATAGAGCCTAGCCTAGAATTTTTTGACTATGTTTTCCTAGGTAAAGGTGAGCCAAAACCAGGTTGGGAGGAGATTAGACAGGAGTTCCTATACTGGTACCCAAACGATTTGAGGCATACTGCGCCTGCACACATATCTAACCACTTGACATTCTTTATCATGCACCATATTGCCATATTCCCGGAGGAGCACTGGCCCAAAGGAATCTCCCTAAACGAGATGCTCATAAGAGAAGGAGCAAAGATGAGCAAATCAAAGGGTAACGTGATCCCTCTAGCAGAGATATCAAAGAAATACACGGCAGATCTTTTCCGATTGTACATCCTGTCTGCAGCAGACCTAGATACAACCCTAGACTGGAAAGAGAAGGAAGTCACCAGTGTGAAAAGGAAACTTGATGAGTTCAGACAGATTATTGAGGAGGCAATCGATTCCCCAAAGAAAAAGGACACTTGGTTGTACAAGATGTTTAATTATAGGGTTGCAAAGGCCACCGAGTACTTCGAATCCCTGAAGTTTAGAGACGCAATCATAGAATTATTCTTCAATGTCTTAAATGATATTAAGAGATACAGAAAGAGCAGCGATTTCAAAGAAGCAGTCTCGGGTATACTTGATGAATGGCTGATAGCGTTGAGCCCAATAATCCCACACACATGTGAGGAGTACTGGAGCAGGAGGAACGAGGGGTATGTTTCACTGCAGAAATGGCCAGAGGCAGAACTAGACGAAAGGTTTATTCTAGAGGAAAAACTGGTTAACAAGGTCATAGATGATATACGGAGCATAGTTTCCGTGTCGAAGCAGCCATTCAAGAAGGCCTACATCTACACCGCTGAAGGCTGGAAGTTCGATGTGGTGGAGGGTTTGGCGAACGGGGAGAAACCCGGGGAGATAATAAAGAGATATGAGGACAAGAAGGCAGTGTCTAGTTTCATAAAGCAGGCCATGAGGGAGGGATTAACACGGGAATTTAGAAGGGTGGATGAATTAGAGGTCTTGGAAAACAACAGGGAGAGAATTTCGAAAGAAACTGGGCTGGAGATTGAGGTAAATTCAAATTATGACCCGGCGGGGAAGTCAAAGAGAGCATTGCCCATGAGACCTGCAATATATCTAGAGTGAGGCATCAGGTAAAGGATTTCATCATTTGTCAGCTACCCTGGGTATCATCATCTGCCCATAGATTTTTAGTATCTGGTATTTTATGCTTTATCCCAAAGATGTAGTCCAATACTGTTGTGGCGTAGGTCCCCTTTTCAAGTTTGAATCTTATCCTAACCCAGTCGCTGCCTTCTTCTATGACTTGATAATCGTGCACTGTTACAAATATGCCCCTCCTCATCCCTTTACTAGACGCTTCTGGAATACTCTTTATCCTAAACTGGTCAATCCAAACACCTTCCTGTTTTATGACTTGCTTTTCCAGTTCACCCTCTTCACCGAGAGGAAACTGTGTTTCGTACCCATATATTGGCCCGGTTGGAACATCATTTTCTAGAACATCTCCTTCCAGTCCACCAAACCCGTGTTTGTTAATTCTTTCTTCTAGGTATCTGTTGAACAAATAACTCTGGTATCCATGGACAAACATCTTCAACAAGTTCTTTGGCAATTTTCTCAAGGCACCCACATAGTCATTGGTGTGATTGGACAAGTGGGATATGAGTGTCCTTTCGTAACTCAAGTGCTTAGGGAAATAATTTAATGCCTCGTTCCAGTCCCAGTTTTGTTTTACTTTCCTTCTTGCCTCCTTTGTCTCTTCCCTCTCACCAGGACCAACCCAGCCGAGGTATAACTTAACCGCTAGTTCTGGATTCCCTAAAACAAGGGCCTTCCCAACCAAGTGCGTGACAGGTCTTTTTTCGCCAAATCTCTGAATCCCAAAGAAGTTAGGAACCTTGAATTCTCTTGGTTTTTCTAATTTTGCCTTTTCTTCATTGTCAAGTTCTCTGATTGTTATTGTGAACCTATTCCCCCACAGATCACCAAGTTTTATTCTCTCATTTGATCTTTTGATTGGCCACAATTTGAGGTCCTTCAGATGAACCTTTGTGATGTCGTCCTGTCCTAGACCCCAAATACTTATTCTTTGTGCGGTCCATGCCCGTTTGTCCTTTGTACCGGCAAATCCAACTCTTTTAGGGGAAACGTGCAGTTGCTTTGATACCATTTTTACTGCCCGGTTTGTATCCCAGTTCACCTTTTCTAAAACACATATTAGGTGCTTCCCCTCGCTTTCTTCAAATTTCCACTCCTTGCCAACTTCAAGAATGAGCCCATCAGGAGTAATCTCTTCAACGACAAAATCCCGTGGTTTTTCCTTGATTTTCATAACATCACTCAAATAAATCACTGATAGAAATGCCTGCCTGTTTTAATATTTTGTGTAATAGACCAATACCTATCTCTTCATTTCCGTGAATGGGAACAACTACAATGATTCCATCCTTTTTCAAATATATGGTGGCTGCCGTGTACTCTAACTTCTTTGAATCCATTCCTCTCTAGTAATTCTTTAATAATTTTGGGTTTTACAGGCTTTAATTTAGGCATTTACCCCTACCTTATTTATCCCAATGAACTTTATGCCTGGTTTGTACTCCTTTTTGGTTAGCAAATAGCCCTCTATGGCCTCTTTAACTCTTTTCTGTAGGTCTTCCAATGTTTTAGCTTGCGTGAAACAACCAGGAAGTTCAACGACTTCAGCTACGTAAAAACCAGATTCGTCTTTCTCTACAATAACAGTATACTCTGTCATATTCGTTTTATGTTTTAACTTCAATAAAAGCGTTCACTTGTATCTCAACAACGCGCCAATACCTCCAAATGTCTCATAGAACTGTTTACCCTCTACTGTGTCAGTGGATATTAACTCTACCTTTGCTCCTGTTTCATCTGCAAGTTTTGCCAGTTCCTCAATGAGATCCTGCTCCTCAACTACTTGCATTATCGCACCACATTTTTGGCATGTCTTTCGGGGGATCTCTCCCTTGATTGTTACCATTTCTTCATATCCACACTGAGGGCATTTGTATTTAACCCTTTCCCATGTCAACTTTTCTGATATAAGTAGTGTGTCCACTTTTCCCTCAAGTAATGCATCTCTGACTTCCTTTTCTCCATATGTTGCTAATCCACCAATGGATGCCTCTTTTATGAATCTATCCATCAGATTTTTCTCCTTAACAACAGATAGTTCCTTCATTATCTCTCCAGATTTTTCTAGAACTTCCCTAACGCCAAACTCGTCTGTATAACTAGTGTCTACTATACCTACTATCTTCTTTTTTACCATGTAATTTAGATAATCTCCATCTAGGAAGTAGTGCTTCGTTGGACCAGGACCTCCAACAATAACACCCTTAACCTTTGAGTCAGAGAAGTACTGGTTTGCCATGTCCCCAATTTTCTTGAACCACTCGTTTGCAGCTATCTCTATGAGCCTCTCAAAACGGACAGAACTTTGACCGCCCGCCCTGTGCTTGCTTGGGACAAAACTATCCCTGTGTTGAATGATCTCAATTCTCTTACCCTTTAGATACGCTAGGGTTGCTTCTTTTCTATCCACTAGGAGTATGCCATACACCTCATCAGGTTCGAGCATTTCTAGCAAGGGGTCTAGGAAGAAGGTTGAATCGCATCGGTATATCTGTACAGGGATCGGTTTCGGTGGGTGAACTATGAACAGTTTTATATCACTCGCACCTGGCTGAGTAGCTATATTTCCACAGAATATGGCAACGCCCTTCTCTGGTGGTTTTGGTATCCCCTTTATCGCTTGTAATATCCTCTCTATCGCACCTAGCACGTTTTTCCTGGTTTGTTTGGACTTTATGTTGCTGGCCTGTGAGTACTCTGCCCTCAATTTGTTTGCCAGTTCTGCCATATTGTAGTCTGGAGGAATGTAGATACTAATCAGTTCGGTTCCCTGGCCCCTAATCCCTTTAAGGAACCTCAGTATTTTCTTGAACTCATAATCATCTAATGCCTTTGCCATCTGTATCACTTTTAAACATGGTTTGTCTTAAATTTTGTATGGAACGTGTAGTAATAAAAATAGGCGGATCACTACTTTCCGGGAGTCAGGATGACGTTCTCAGTTATTTGCATGGTTTAAGTTCTGCCCTAGCGGGTTTAAATAATTATTCTCTAGGTTTTGTTGTTGGTGGCGGGGACACTGCTAGTAAGTACGTCTCCCTGGCCAGGGAACTGGGCATAAACGAGTATGACCAGGATCTACTGGGCATAATGGCAACTAGGATGAATGCAAAACTCATTGCATCCTTCTTCCCCGACGCGTGGCCAGAGATAATCACCAGCGTTGACGACGCCAGGACTCTATTTGAGCACGGCAAAATCCCTGTTATGGGCGGGACCGTTCCAGGCCACACAACCAACACAGTGGCGGCCCTTCTGGCGGAGGCTGTCGGTGCTAGGTTGGTAAATCTAACCAATGTTGACGGCATATACGATAAGGACCCAAGGGAGAACGAGGACGCAAAGAAATTTGATAGGATAGATTATGATACTTTAATCTCGTTGGCTGCCGAGTATGACTCTAGGGAGGCCAGGGCGCACTTTGTTTTTGATCTCCTAGCAAGCAAGGTGGTTGCCAGGTCTGGGATAGAATTGCATATTGTTGATGGCAGGGATTTTGAGACAGTTAAGAACGCCATTTTAGGGAAGCCACACAATGGCACGGTTGTTGGGGAGTGAGTTTATGTATTCCCAGGAGATAATGGATGAATTTAAAAGGCTTGGAATAGAGTTTGGAGACAAGATTAGGATAGAGAAGAATGGTCAGTCGTGGGGGGGTATCTTACTCCCTAGGGGTGAAGGAAATTCTGATTACATAGTTATAAAACTCGAGTCTGGTTATAACACAGGGGTAAGGTACGAACCTGGAATAAAAATTGAACTAATTGAAAAAAAGAAACAGGCTCAACCAAGAAAGCCGGAGATTAAATACAACCCGAAATTGCCGACAGTTTCTTTGATACACACAGGCGGAACAATTGCCAGTAAGGTTGACTACACGACTGGAGGTGTTTCTGCTAGTTTTACGGCCGAGGATCTGCTTGCCAGTGTCCCTGAGATATTTAATGAGGCAAACGTACGCTCTAGGCCTTTGTTCAACGTTATGAGCGAGGACATGAACCACAAGCATTGGAAGAAGATTGCAGAGGCAGTCTACGAAGAGGCGCAAAACAGTTATGGAGTTGTTGTTTCACATGGTACGGACACAATGGGGTACACGACCGCAGCAGTATCGTTTATGGTCCAGAATTTAGGAAAACCAGTCATATTCGTTGGTTCCCAGAGGTCAAGTGACAGGCCTAGTTCAGATGCGTTCCTAAACCTATTGAACGCCGTTAGGGCTGCCAAGCTAGATATCTCTGGGGTTTACGTGAACATGCATGATACAATGAGTGATGAGTCCACTGCATTGATTAGGGGCACTAGGGCAAGGAAGATGCACACGAGCAGAAGGGACGCGTTTAAGCCTGTGAACGATGGATACGTTGCGAGGATTTACTGGGATGGGAAGGTTGAATTCTTGCAAGATGCGCCTAAGAGGTCAGACTCTGAACCAACGCTAGATCCTGTGTTTGAACCGAAAACGGCGTTGGTCAAGATTCATCCAAACTTTAATCCGGAGGTTTTGGATTACTTAGTTGACAAGGGGTATAGAGGGATAGTTATAGAGGGCACAGGACTAGGGCATTTGCCTGTTTCAGACGAAGAATACTCCCTGCTCCCTAGCATTGATAGAGCCATCGATTCAGGGGTCTTCATTGGAATAACTAGCCAGTGTATCTACGGGCGGGTCCATCCCTATGTTTATGCAAACCTTAGGAAGTTGAGTTCTAGGGGCCTGGTTTTCTTAGAGGACATGCTATCAGAAGTGGCCTATGTGAAACTAGGCTGGGCACTTGGGCATGACTGGGATACGGAAAAGATTAAAGAGGTAATGCTTAGAGATATAGCAGGGGAAATAGGTGGGAGGAGTCCCCCATGACGCATAGATTCAGGGCTGAGAGCAGGAAGGGAGTCCTTAGGATTAAGACAGAGAGGGGCCATTTTCACCTAGTTAAATGGGAAGGAAAGCCAAGCGATTTTGGTCTAGAAGGATTAGGTCTACCCGAGAAAATCAAATTTTATGAAATCCAGGAATTCATGCCCTACGGGACCATGGATGACAAGGAAATAACTGACAGGAATGGTTTGGGCAGTGCGAGTATAGATAAGGCAGAGGAGATTGGGAGGAATGAGTGTGCTCATGCATTAGTGGTGACAACTGACAACCCAAGGTTTATCTCCATTCTGAATAAGAAGGGTTTTCAGAAGGTTAAAGATAGGGTCTATCTGAAACTATTGGAGTCATAATCCTATTTTTGGGTCCAATCCTAACTCCGTCATCAACTGGCATCTCTGGCAGATGCCCCCGGCACTTGGTTCCCCACATATCTCGCATTTCTTTGGCTTTCCGAATTTCATAGTCTTCTTCAACGTCTCAACTAATCCATCCCCGCTGGAGAGTATTGAATACTTTGTTCCAGGGAACATAGCTTCCATCTCGTTTATTCGTTTTCTCACTTGATTTCTGAATGACTCCTGCATGTATGGGCACGACTTTTCCTCTGGGTCCCAGTATCCGTGAAGATAGGCAAACAAGGTGACTTCCCTCTCTGGAATCTTCCTTAATGGTTTGACCCTTGGGACGAACCCAGAGTGTCTAGCAACTCCCACTTCTGGGCCCATCCTGGCGATTCTATCAAACTCCCCACGCATGAAGTTCATCATTATTGCCTGAACTTCGTCGTCTAGGTTGTGACCTAGAACTAGTTTGTCTAAACCCAGTTCCTTGGCTTTCCTGTTCAGTATCCATCTCCTGAAAACCCCACAATAACTGCAAACCGCTCTTTGTCTTTTCATCTTTGCAATTTCGTCGTCCGTGATACCAATCTCATCTTTGAACGAAAAGGTTAGATAGGGAATCCCCAGTTCATCTGCCATCTTCTTTGCATTCTTTATTGTTTTGCTTCTGTATCCTTTTATCCCCTCGTCAATGGTTATTGCCACTGCGTCTAAATGCCATTTTTTGATTAACGGCGAGATTACATACATTGCAGTTAGACTATCTTTCCCACCAGAGACAGCGAAACCAATCTTTTCCTTGGGCTGAATTAGTTTGTTTCTCGTTATTGTCTTTCTCACTCGCCTCTTGAATCTCTCTATAAAATGCTTCTCACAGTAGGCCTTCCCTTCGTACGGTATCTCTATGACTGCCTCCTTTCCACAGACACTACACTTCATTTAACCACCAGAAACAGCAGGTATAACTAGGACTCTATCCCCTGGCCTAGCGAATTTGTCGCTTGTTGCGGGTTTATCGTTGATTATGACGAAAGCAGTCTCTATGTTTTCGCCAAACGATGATAGTATCTCGCCCACGCTTAATCTCTCCCTCTTAAATCTTTTAACTCTCTGCTTTGTGTGCCTGACAACAATCATCATATTTATTATGGGTTGTTCATTTATTAAACCGATGAGGTGGGATATTCTAGTCAAACTAGTGGATGAGTGTGACATTATAGTTGAGGTCTTGGATGCTAGGTTCTCATTTGAAACTAGGTCAAAGAAATTGGAGGATTTGGTTAGGGAAAGAAAGAAAAGACTGATCATTGCCGTCAATAAGTGCGACTTGGTCTCTAGGAACAAGTGTGAAGAGGTAAAGAGGAGCATTGAGAGAGAGGAAATTCCAGTTATTCTATTCTCTGCGAAGAAAAGGTGGGGTTCAAGGCTACTGCGGAATGTGATTCGGTTTATAGGGAACGAACTTGGTCTAGAGACAATCAAGGTAGGGATTGTCGGGTACGCCAACGTTGGCAAGTCTAGTTTGGCGTCTTTGTTGAAGGGCAGGTCTTCTGCTAAATCGGCGCCTAAACCAGGATTTACAAGGGGTGTCCAGTGGATTAGAGTGTCAAGGAGGATAAGGCTCTTGGATTCTCCAGGAATAATCCCAAGAGAAGAGGATGATATCCGACTTGCATTGAAGGGTTCTCTTGACGTGACCAAGTTAGATGATCCTGAACTTGCGGCTTACGAACTCCTTTCCCACTTGCCCGAATCTTTTATTAAATCTAAACTTGGGATTACTTTCTCCAGCCCAGAGGATATGCTTGAATCCTTAGCCAAGAAGTGGAATATGCTCAGAAAGGGTGGAGAACTCGATACAGAACGTGCAGCGAGAAAACTCTTGTTGGACTGGCAGAAGGGAAAACTAAACGAAGATTGAAAAGATTTTTAAATTTTGGCAGGTTTAATTGTTGTATGTACAAGCATGATTTTCCTATTTATGCCTTCGTTGTTTTGCTACTTGTTGGTATTTACATCTTACCATTATCTTATGGCGAGTATATCATAGATGGTGGGAGCAGTTTCCCATATATACTTAACGGATCTTATCCAACTGTTGATAATGGAAATCTCAATTATAATGGTAGGTATGTAGAAAATTATGGGGTGACATCTGATGCTATTTATGGGCTTATTGATGCAGATTATGGGGCAAATAGAGCTGTACAAAACGCTATACCAGCGATTTTAAATCCACCTCAATTATTAAATTTTACGCGTACTTCTGATGTTTGCGTTGGTAACTTGCCTGGAGCTGATGCTAGCGATGACTTGTGGTCCACTTACTATTGTGGACCAAATAGCTTCAGTTATATACAGAGCAGAAAGTTATACTTTATAGTTGGAGGAAGTTTGGATGGGACCAAGCCAGATAGTGCGAAGGTGTGGATTGGTGATTTACTTGGTTCAGACCATGACTGCTACTCTGCATTTTCTTTATCAGGGTGTACTGAGAATAAGAGTATTATCAATTGTTCATCAAACAGTTATCCCTATACTTGTTATCTTGACATGGATAATATTATAAACAAGTATAGTTCTGGATCGTATTTGAATTTTGAGATATTTCCTTGTGAATCATCCAGCGGTTCTTGTTTTGATGGTTCCAGTAGCGGTAATGGTAAAAAGGATGAATTGGCGTTTTCCTTCAAAAAGATTGATTTCAAACCTGATGCGTCATTTTCCGTGTCTTGTTTTTCATACTGTAACTCATCAACCGGTGCCCCTTATACTACGGTTAGAGGTGATGTTGATGCCAGTGGGAATACAGCTCTTACACCTATCCATGTAACTGAGTACAAGCTTTCTTGTGGAGGAAATGAATTGTATTCTTCCTCACCATTTTGGGCAAACGTTGATAATGGTCATTTTGCGGGCGCTTATTTCCGCATATCAGAGGGATTGATTAGAGGTTCCTGGGATGATAACTTATATTCTTCATGTACTGGTGCTATCAATCTAGTTAGTGTTTCTGGCAAATCGTCATACTACTCTAAGACTGTATCGTGTAGCCATCCAAACAGTAAGGTTTCAGTTAAGTCGCAAACTAAGACCGGTAGCACATACCGTGTCTACGAAAATGGCGAGAATTATACTGTTTTAAATGTTAGTGATAATGGTCAAGTGGATATTTATGTAAGGAGTAGTGCAACTGATAGTGAGTATTCTGCGCCTTTAACCCGCGTGGCTCTCCATGTTTATAACGAGGATAAGAACCCCAATACTGATTTGGCATCAAAAATATGCTCCCCCATCAGTTACACTTGTAGTGGTTGTGGTTGTGAGCAGAACTTTTCTAGCGTTTGTACTCTACCGGTTGCTGGGCACTACAAAGTTATCGTTGATGCTTCCAATATATATGGGGTAGCAAACACTTCTACTTTTTACTATATCCTTCCAGGTCCAAAGGTTATAATAAACTACCCCCCAACAAATGCAAATATGACGACAGACCAAGGTATGGTGGACTGGGTTTCGTCAGATAGATACTACAATATAACCAAGGAGGTTATAAGGGTTGAGGATACATCAAACCCCAATAATGTTTGGTCAGTAACAATAGAT
This sequence comes from Microcaldota archaeon, assembly GCA_027077895.1. Lineage (GTDB taxonomy): Archaea > B1Sed10-29 > B1Sed10-29 > WALL01 > WAMD01 > JALWQZ01. The sequence continues at coordinate 13,198 of JALWQZ010000063.1, forward strand.
CATAATCCAACTAATAGGTATGAAGGTGCGCATATATTCAGGTTAAACCCGCAAGGCACTTCAACATATTCTCTTAGAACTTTTAATGTTACTATTACTAGCTACGATGAACAGGGGTTTAATGGCAGTGCATCTGTACTTGTCAAAAAGACAACGTTACCCACAGCTAAAATTACAATCTCTCAGAGTGATTTGGACGTTGGTGAAAATGTAACTTTTGATGGAAGCAATACTTATGACTTAGATGACGAAGTGAATGACCAGTACTACGAAACGGCTCATGGTATAAAAAAGTATGTTTGGGTTTATCAATATCCATTTAATGGTACTAAAGTTTGGAGGTACGCAGAGGGCGAGAAAGTTAGTGTTTTGTATCCAAATGTGACTGGGGGATATGAAGTATACCTTTTTGTTGAAGACAAAGAAAATCAGATTAACTATACTGTATCTAGCTTTGATATAGGCTCGCCGCAATCGAGTGGAGGAACCGAAAGCATCACTACAAATTCTAACCAACTTCCTTCAACATATTTCATGTTCCCCTTAAATGATACATATGTAGGTTCAAGATACTCAATGGGCTGGTTTTTTATTGGAGCATCACGTGGTTCCAGTGAGACAGTAAAGTATCCTTTAGTGATTAGTAATCAGTATGTGTCAGGTGTCTTAACATATGGCTCCAAAGTTAAGAATGCACCGTCATACCAGGATTTAATTAATGAGGGCGTTTACCCCTACTACGCCTTCTATTACAGAGATATGTCTAATCTATACTTCAGTTCTAACTCCGTTGCTCACAAATCAGTCAACATATCTATTTCAGACAATAATGGTACGGAGGTTTATAATCACAGGTACCTGTACCTAGACACTCGCCCACCTAATATAAATATAACGTGGCCTTATTCTGGGTTTAATGCCACCTATACGAAAATTCCAGTCATTTGGAATGCAACTGATAATGGGTATGGCGTTGCTTACACACTAATTGAGTCTGTGAACGTTTCTAACAATAAGTTGCTCTGGGCAGGTGTTTTTCCATCAAATGTTAACAACACCACTGTCTCTTTAGATA
>JALWQZ010000064.1 GCA_027077895.1 Microcaldota archaeon
TTGCGATGTAAACACCTGCTAAGACCAGAAAGAGCACAACAGCAATAACTATATACTTACCTTTTATCCCATAATATTCATTGGACATAAAATCCAAAAATTTATTTCCTTTTGGATTTTCGTTTTCATCATCCATACCTCACACCCACATTTAGTTATATAGCACTCATTTTTAATTTTTTTATTGGCATCCTACCCTATAAGCTCTTTCATCTTTTTCACTGCACCCACACCCTATTTCGTCATATACTCTCCCACCTGAACTTTTACCCATTGTTGTGCATGAGAATGTTACATTGTACCTACCCTCCCTTAGTTCCCCTAAAGATAATGGAACGGTGAAGTTTACTCCATTAGCGAAGTCTTCACAGGGACCATTACAAATTGCCTGTGTTGAATTTACTTCGTTGCCATCTTTTGTTATGTCTAACCAACACTGGATTTGTGTACCCCTTGATACAGCCGCTTTAACATTGTATTTGAGGATTACGGTACCTTCTCCATTTGTGTAATACACATTCTTGTAAATCGAGGCTGGTGAGAATAGGCAGGGAACATCGCTCTTTATAGTGTTGTCTGAGAGTATTGTGCACGATTCTTGGAGAATAGGTCTTATAACTATAGAGTTACCACCAATTGCGATTGTTATTGACTTGTTTGCTTCATTACCGACGTTGTCTGTGCATACTATTGATGCGTTAACTGTGAGTGGTAGATTCTTGCAGCCCCCTCCTTTTTTAAGCAGCCAGTCAAATACCTTGTTGCTGATATCATTCCCACCTATAACACACTTAAATGATTTTGACTTACTACCTAGGAAAGTAGATGTTGGCGTACATGTGCTTATTGTTGTATTCTTATAGATCTTGTTGTATCCATTTAGGTATTTTCTAGGATATACAAAACATTTAGATACACCCGATCCATCATCTTCGACATTGAAACTTATTGTTGCTTCGTTGCTCACGCCAAGATTTATGGGGATTGTTGGGGAGTATGTGTAGAGTATGCTCGGTGGTTTTGTGTCTACCCACACATTTTTTGTTATTATAGGACCAGGTGTATTGGTTTCACCACTAAAGCACTCCATATATACTGTGTTCTTCCCCTCTTCTATGCCTGTTAGTTTGTAACCTTGTGTGAGTGTCTCCCAATCCACCTGTTTGCTTGTATCCAATTGACCTACACCAACATAGCAATATCCTATGTTTGTAGTGTTGTCTGTACCTAGTATATACAAATCACTACTGTTTACCCATTTTCCAGTTACATCCTCTGATGAGAAGGGAGTCACGATCTTGAAGTTGTATCCTGGGACATGTATATTCCAGTTGGGTGATTCACAATTGTTGAATGGGATTGTTACGCCCTGATCTATGTTCTTCTCATCTATACCTAGACTGGTCTCGTTCCCTGTTAACCAGTGATACATTAAGTTTTCTAGGAAGCATTCTTCCAATTCGTTTTTTATGTTCCCTAGGTCATCTGCTGTGACAACACCCATTAGGTAGGTATCTGGCCAGTTGCTATTTGGTCCGTACCACCTGAGGAACCCTAGAGCATGGTAATTACCAAGTTTTCCTTGGAGCCAGGATGTTTCGGTAGACTGTCCAACACGTGATTCATCGAGGGATTTCCACTGGATAGTGTAGTAGTTTGATCCTGCTTCAGATAGGTCCGAGATGAATGACCCTATATAACTCGTTAGGTTATCCACATACCTCGGGTTTTTGTTGCGTATTTTGTCTATTAGAGTCTGGAAACTCGGTGTCCCCTCACTCTGTAGCAGGTATTGTCTTTCAGTAGTGAAGCTGAATTCTGCGTCTGGATTTAATAGCCCGACTAGGAAACTAGGTTCTCCAGGCTGACACCAAGGTGTGCTTGAATTTAGGTATCCACTTATTGTGTATTCTCCAGTACCTGTCCTAGTTATTGTGAGTGTCACGATGCCACATGTGATTTCGTCTTTGGATGATGTGCCATCGTTGATTTTCATCGATGTAATCCTATTGTCATTTAGGTCATTTAGCGTCAACACATCATTCCCAAATGCGTATGGCCCACCACTTATTGATATTTCATTGCTGTTTGACAGTTCATTTATCATTGAGTCTATTATACCTTTCATTTGATTTGCATCACATATCGATGCAAACTTTAATTCTCTTCCTTTAAAATTTTCTGGTTTAGTAGTCTTAATGGTATAATTAGTGTAGGAACCATATATTATCTTCCTAGGTAGTTGTATCATTTCGCTCTTGTTAACATATACTCGAACTTTGTAAATTTTATTTCTTACTTTCACTGTTTTTGTCTTATTGGTCTCATTAGAGTGTATAGAGTGTACGGATTTATGCTCAACGGAATACACTAAACAAGATGATTGATAATGTATGTTATATGGATCTGCTTGGGACCTTACCACAAGATATTTCCCAGGTTCAAAGTTCATGTTGGTTTGGTTAGGTTGGTTGTTCGCAGGAAGATTGGATGTCAAGTTTGCATAATATACCACTGTCCTACTCATCCCGTAAGACATACCCTTTGGTGACAGTGTAAGTTTTAATGCATATGTGTAGTTATATAGGTTTGCAGCATTCCCGGTTGGTTTTACAACCCAGTATAAGTATGCTTTGTCTCCAGGTTTGAGCGTCATTGGATTCCCACTTTTGACTGTATATGGGGGGCTTCCATCTGCAGGGTACACGTGTGCGTATAGTGTTGTGTTATAGTAGTTTTCGGTGTAACTCCCAAAACTTTGCCAACCATAATCGTTTTGGCTTTTATAGTTATAAATGTCAGGGCTTATTTCTAGTCCTTTTTGCCAGTAATTCACAATGGTTATGCCTTTCTTGAACACCTGCTGACTGTTTGTGAAGTTGAGTCTGAATACAATGCCAGATGGTATAGACACATACTCCCCCAGCACCCTATACGATTTTTCTAGAGATATATCATGTGATGTTGAACTTATGACTATCCTACTTCCACCGTCTAGCCCCCCAGTTTCAAATGTCATAGTCTTTATGTATTGGTTTGATTCGCTTGGCAAATACCTCGGTATTGCATTGGTATTGTTAAAGTTCCCACTGTCTGTTTGTACGTATCTCTTATTTGCATCTTGGGTGTAGAACTCCCCAGATGTTGTGTACTCTGTGAGCGAGTTTTCTAGTTCTATGTTCTTGTTGTTGACTGTGTTGTTTGTCATTAGTTCTATGTAGTAATCATTGGGTTCGAATTTTAGTGTTACCCAGGGGTCAGCCGGTTGAGATGCCCCATCTTGCCATAGCCATATTTTTATTTCCCCGCTTGTTGGTTCGTTTGGTCCCACACCTGTGATTGTCACATGCTTAACTGCCCCACCACTTGGTATCTCTATCTGTGCGGGATATTGCAGTCCCAGGTTGATTGGGTTCCCACTGCCATCAAAGGCTTCAACCATTAAGTCTCCAGTGTATGGTACATTTCCTGTATTTCTCAATGATATTGAAATGTTGAATGATCGTGGCACGTTTTGACTTGTGGAGAATAGGGGGAGGTTGTTGTTAAACTCACCCACTGCTATACCTGATGGGAGGGAGTAATTTAAGGGGATGTCATTGTCTGTGAATAGGACATATGCTGTCACATTACCCTCGACGTTTGCAATTGGTGTTGGTGTGTACTGAGGGGTTTTGATTTTTGCTTTTAGCGTTAGAGGAATATCCTGGCTTGACGCTTGAAATTCGTTATAGAACGGCATTATATACGCAGTCCCATTTGTTGTGGCATTCATAGCTATTGTTATATCTACTTTGTAGTCTGGTCCTAGTGTCCGGGCAAGAGTTGCGTCCATTACGTTGAAGTCTGTTCCTTCCAGCGGGGTTTTAAATACTACCCATGTTTTTGTGTTGTTTGCGTTGGTTATACTCCCGCTGAAGTAGATAGGGTTTAGTATTTCGGGCGTTATCTTGAAGTCAAATCTACCTGTTTTTGAATATCCTTTAGACAGGGCAGATATGTGTAAGTAAACTATGCTGCCGGTCGTTGCAGATATGGATGTCTCCCAGTTTGTACTGTTTGGATTTGTTGTGAATCCTGCTTTGTACAAGTAAAAGTCTCCAGTTGGTAGGGGATACCAATCACTGCTACCTGTAATTGTTATGTTTTTGTTTTTCCAGCCTGTTGATGTAGATGCTGAATTTGATATGTACTCTGCTTCATAATGTACCTGCGTTGGCCCTGTTAGTGCACCCAACCTGACTAGTAGGGGTATGTTAAATGTTATACTTCCTGGTCTATAATTCTTTATTGTAATTTGTAAACCTTTGCTTGTTTGTGTAGATGGATTTGTGCTTCCAGTTAGATAATTTGTGTATGAAGAGAATGTTTGTAGCCCAATGGTGGGTTGTTGTGATGTTTCAGACATTGTCACAAGTTCTGGAAGGCGATCTATTAAGATTGGGGTTGTTGTTGGATCGAGTTTATCTCCTGGTTTTCCAATCCATAATTTAACTATGACTTTGTTGTACGTCGTCCCCATTTTGCTATCTAAATAGGGCAGCCCCACAATTAGTTTACCCACAACTCTCTTCCCTAGTGGTAGCGTGTCACCATTGAGTTTGAACTGTACACTAACATTTGGTTTTTCAAGGTTCAATGTGAACCTTTTTGTGCTGTCTAGTTTGAATGGACCGATAGTCCCATAGTATACACCTTTATCATTTGATTCTTCTCCAACTATGTAATACTCATCGCCTAAGTATCCAGTGAATTTCACATAGGAGTTTTCGCTGGTCTCTGTGTCTACCTTTTCAATGTCAGGGTATGTTGTGTACAACGTCACTTGAATACCATTCTGTGGAGCACCGTCTACTAGTGTTCTAATGTATATCTCTTTTGTCGTTGGGTTGGCTTCTAGTTGATAGAAGTTCGGTCTCCCTGGTTTTACGGTTATTGCGCCTATACTAGTATAATTGTATGACATAGGGACCCTGGCAAGGACAGTGTATGTTGTCGCATAAATCCTATCCCAAGTGCATTCCCCGTTTGTAGATGTGGTACACTCCCCACCCGGTGTACCATCATCAGAGACTAGTTTTATGCGTACGCCAGGGAATGGGTCACCTGCTTTTGTTGGGTTTATTACTTGGATTTCCAGTGGGCCTGAGTTGTTGTCTGTTAGTTTGTCTAGAGTTATGTTTACGGATCCACCACCGACTATGCTACCACTATTTGATTTATAACCTGATTTTGTTGCGTACACTTGATACTGTACACCTTTCATTAAACTAATTGTTGCTTTTCCTTGGTAGTCGGTATACAATTTTATGCCGTTTACATAAACAGTCGCACCAGATAGACCTCTCCCATCGTTTTGTCTAACCCATATTGTAGAAGGCCACCCCTTTACCATCCTCAATGTGACCTGGCCCATTGGGTAAAATGGTGGCGTTTTCATTGTTGCATATGTCTGGTTAGGGTCTATTGCTTGGAGGGAGATCATTTGCCTTGGAACATTCAATTTTGCAATCCCATCTTTGGATACAGCGTTGGTTTCGTTCCAGGGTAGTAAACTCCCATTCTCATCAACTGCCCTTACCTCTATACCATTCAATCGTTTTCCTGTTTGTTTATCAATTACAATGACCATTAGGGATGTGTATTTAACCTCATTCTGTGAACTTTTGTCCTGCTCCACAGTGTCTGGTATTCCATTGTGGTTATCATCTACAGTCCCATTTTCATTCCATCCGATGTAACTTCCGTTCCAGTTCGGGTAACTACTGGTATTGTTTTCAGAATATGATGTGTTCCACCCACTCTCAGTCCAGTTGGTGCTATTCCACCCAGTCGCATTCCAGTCGACCCAGCCATTTGAGGATTCCTCCCAGTCAGGTACATTGTCGTAGTTCTGATCTGCTGAGAACTCTGCAGATTTGGGTTGTAGTATTAAACTACCTCCAGTTTCTGCATATGATAGTAACTCGTCAGGGTAGAACTCACCGGAATAACCGTAACAGTCTATTCGTACCTTATCCTCTAGAGGTATGCACCCACCTGACGTAACTAATACCTGACCGTCAGATATGTCCCAGTCTAACTTTTCTGTTGTTCCATCCTGTTTTATTAAGTAAACTTGACATTTGGTAGGTGTATCCCCTGATGGTGTAGATAATGGGATGGCTGCCAGGTCTTTGGGTATGTTTACGCAACTATTTGTGTTTACAGGTGTTGAACAGTTTGTGCTGATAGTGATGGTTTTAGTGCTTCCGTTGAATAGGATTGTTTTTGTTACAGTGTTGCAGTTGTCCTTTTGGACGGTTAGTTCTATTGTCCCGGGTTTTGGTATGTGGAGTTTGGCACCGTTTGGCCCAGTCACTGCCGATGCTATGGGTAGGCCCCCCAGGCTAGCGGATATGCTCGCGCCTTGGAGATTCTTCCCGTTTGATGTCACGACAACGTTTAGGATCCCCCCAGTTGCAGAGGGGCCAGAGCCCATTAGGGCCCAGATTAGTGCTAGTATCAGTATTATCACCAGGCCGATGAACAGGGGAAAAGATGGAATGCCCTTGTCTTCCAGAGGATCGATTATCTTGTAGACGTGCAGGCCTTTATCGTCTAATGAATCCAAGAACTCGTACCATTTATCTTCAATATTCGCATATGCTTCTCTTATGTTCATTTAGGTCACCTACGAACACGATAAACTTGCGATATCATTTGCACTAGTAGACGCACACAATTTCTCACATTGCTGCATATTATACCAGTTCCTCCAAAATACACCAGGCCCATCATATCTATATTTTCCACCCATGGCGTCTTCGTCATCGTCTCCCCACACGACTATCCTGATTATCCCACCACATTTTATAGGAACATTGTAACCATCCACAAGGCTGGGTACGTCTGTTACATTTGATAAGTAAAACCTGAAGTGTACATGGTCCAATGATGCTTTGTAATCCCCTGGGGGGTTACAATACGGTTTTTCATTCCTTTGTCCTTCTACCCAAACTCCTCTATAAGGAGCAATACCAACTCCTGATCGTATTGAGTATGTTTTGCTTAGTAATAACACAGGTGGATTAAGGGTATCGTACCACCAATGGGAATCACCCCACTTGAAATAAGTATCTTTTGGTTCTAACCTAATCACGTCACTTCCGCTAAAGTTTTCAGTATACTTACTTGAAAGGTATAAACCATACTGAGACAGGGGTATACTGCTATCTATTTCATCTTCGGTTGCTAATCTTCCGTTGACTGCGACGACATTTGGTATCTCTGTTGGCAACTGTTCGTTTTGTTCAACTACTGTTTTGTCATTTTGGAATTTCTCGCATCTGGTCACCGCTGAAGAGTACCCTTGTGTTGATTTATTTAATCTAAAACCCAACACATATAATGCAGTAGCGCCATGCGAACTTGTGGATCCTCCCACATCATCTCTGAATGCTCTCCAAGCATTATTTTTAAAGAAACACCTCTCTTCATGAGAACCGTCTGGGTTGAAGTCACAGTGTGTGTGTTCATTTGCACACTCTGGGCCACATAGTGTTATTTGACCACCTACTTCATCATTATAATCATCCACAGGATTCCACGCTTCCACGGCAACGTCATATGTGCAGGACTGTGGATCAGTGAAATGAACTTCCCACATCTTGGCATTGCTCAGATTTAGCGTTTTGTCCAATGCTACGAGGCATACAGTTACATATGGGTCGTTTTGGTTTTGGGCAAACTCAACAGGTTGTGGCCAAATGTTATTGTTTACACTATAGTCATTTACAGGGTAATTTAATACTTTTGGTTTACAATCGGATTTGCCTGTTTGTTCATAGCATTCCTTGGGGGTTATCGTAGGAGTAAAGTCAAGTTTGTTCCAGTTACTCAATTCGGAGACGCTCGTTGGCCACTCGTCACTGCAACTGGGCCAACCATCATCCATAGAACCATACAAAACCTTGTAAAATATAATCGGCTCGCCGTTCGAATTTGTTAGCAGGTTTGGGTCACTCACATTTGGGTTTATTGCGAATGCGTTGTAATTTACGTATACTCCATTCCCTGTGTCCTTAGGAGGCGTCCTGTCAACAACTAACGTGAAATTAACTGATGCTGTGGCGCCGAGCGAGGAACTGGGGAAGACCACAATCATTGAAAACACTAAAAAAAACGCCAAAATTGTCGAAACTACGGGAATTTTCCATTTCATATCGGACACCAACCGTTTTTGAATTTCAATTTATGTGAAAGTATCTCATACCATTATTATTTGTTGTAATCATTTTTGTCTGGTATTACAGCCACCGTACAAACATACTGCGGGCACCCAAAGAAGCACCCTAATACATCACTTTCAAGTTTGTTGTTTCCTGATAACCTGCCTGCGGGGTCTATTCTATCTATTCTAGCGTAAATCATGTATGTGACATTGGCTTTTATCCCGTTCTGAGGAGCTATTAGGTATACATCTGGTATGTCAGTAGGCTGAGTTGCGAGGTCTAAGCCGGTGGTGGCAAGGTTACTACATGGCACAAGACTACCGAAAAGGGAGATGATAGTTTGTCTTATTCCGTCTAGCCAATCGTTGTCTAAACTTGTTTTAGGGTTTCCATTAAACCCGAAATTGTTAATCACATAATTAGATATATCTGATTCGTAATCTTTTGAGAGTGTTTTTAGTGATATCCATAAACCCCCTGCCCTAAAGCCAGCAAGGATACCAGTTCTACCAAAAAGCATTCCTGCTCTTGCTAGCCGACTAGGATTCTTTATTTGACCTGCTAGTAATGAGAATCTGCTCTCAGCTAGCCTGCTTACAAAAGCATCTTTGAGTGCGCGCAATCTGAAGGCAGATTTTGTAGCTTTCCCTATAACTCCAGGAGTTTTCTTGGCAACCTTGGGCATCTTTGCTATAAACTCAAGAGTTACCTCTTCCCCCTTATTCAACTCTGTTCTCTCAGCTTGTTTTGCTACTTGAAGGCCTTCTTCCCCACCCACTGGTGCAGTTAAAGCAGTTAAAGTAGCTTCTGCTCCGCAGATGCCCATACAAGAGGCTATGGGGCCTGCACAATCACGAGATATTTGCATGGAATGGTCATTTTCCATTCTCGAATTTTCTGTTTTTACTATACTCTGGTATTTTTCAGGGCTGTATAATATACCATTTTCTCCAGTAAGATAGACAAAGGTGTAAACACCCACATTATCAAGTTCTGGTGAGTTTCCGCTTTCACTCACAGCATAATAACCATTTTTTGCCATTGTTTCTCCATCTACTTTCTCTCTAGCGAATTTGCATGCTTGGTAGATATAATCTAGCAAGTTACCTGTATTTGCTGATCCAATATCCATCGCTAATTCTTTTTCTATTGTTGAATTGACTTCATTTCCAACTTTATCAAAGCAAGTTATGTTTGTAGACTTAGGTCCCAACTTCAATATCTCCACTGGCAAATAACTACCAGTTGCAGGTAAACACACCGCTTCGTATTTTTTTATTCCTTCATAATCTCTGCTTACTTGTGACAATTGACAGTCATACGGAAATGTGTAGGGCTTTCCACTACTATTCTTAATCTTTGTTTTTAAGGTCACGTCACAGTATCCCATTCCCCCATTATCCTCGACTGTGAATGTTATTTTTGGTGGCTTGTTGGTGTCATTCCAGTAGTCGATTTGTATGCTACTCGGCACAACGTACGGTGCCATCTTGTCAATTATGAAACTGAACTTCCCACTACTTTGTCTTCCTGCGTTATCAGCACACGTAACGTTGAACGTTGTCACGCCATCTCCAACGCTCACGTATGGGCAAACAACTATACTCGCATTAACCTTATTCAATCCGTTCTGTATGGTGATCTTCTTTCCTGAAATTGTTTCACATGATCCTATGTACTGAGCCCAACCTTTTATTGGATTTGTGAAATAACTGTAGTGCGTTGTTGTTGAAGATATGACGCATGATTTTAGTCCTGCCGGTGCGTAAACTGGGAATGTTATGTTCACAGATCCTTTCAATGACGAGGGATTCCAACTCACAATCGTTATGTTGAGTGGGACATTGTTCTCCTTTATAGGTATGGTAACGCCAGGAGTTATAGGGGTCTTACTCCAGTATGGCTTTTCTTGGCTCACTCCTGGCTGCCACGAGTTCGCAGCGACTGCCAACGACGCCACGACAAAGAGACTCAACATCACAAATTTCCATTTCATTTTAATCAACAAAAATTAATTCCTGTAGTTTTTATACTTTTTCCTTCTGTCTCTCCCCCTAGTAACTCCTTCGGTTTAACGATAGAGAGATTAAGGGTACAAACAATGTTTAGTGTGTCCAAAGGAATTTAGAAAGCCATTTGCTTTTATACTGTAAGAAGTCGTGATAATCTACGCATCTTTGTCTTGCCACTAGTGAGGAATGCGATTTATTATTCGTTGTGCACTGTATACTAATTCTTTTTCCTTACTGGCCACGGTATCCAGATATACCAAAGGGCATAAAGCCCTAGAATTGCAAACACCAAGAAGAACTTGAACAGAACGGTGTGTATCAACTCTGCGAATTTCCATCCGAACCAGACAGCAGACGCTAGGGTCACACCAACCCTCACAATATTAATAATATACAAGGAGGCGATGGAAAAAACGACCCCCCATGCCTTTTGCCTCCACGTTCTATCCTCCGTCGCCAGAACTGCACCTAGAAGCAGGCTCAGTTCCATGCTTCCTGTGCACAATTCAATTATCTTCGCGGTCTGGTTTGTGAACATGACTAGGTTCCCTGACGACCATGACTTTATCCCTAGAAGAACTAGGACTAGCGATGATCCCCATGCAGTTATTGACTCAACCATAGGCTTGATGAGCAGTAGACCTCCGTATATCAGCAGTGAGAACAAAACTAGTTTTAGGATAAACCTACTCCCTAGCCTTGCCTGTTCTCTCCAGTCAATCTGCATCTGTTCACCTTTAATGTATCCTACTGCACAACTGGTTAACCTTAGAAACAAATAAAAACCTAGTCCTCTTTTTATTAACAGTGATTGACATGCCGGCCACACCACCCTATCAAGTAAAGTCAGAGGGAGGCAAGAAATACCTAGTTGTTGACTGCCGTTCCTGGGAGTATGGGACTAGTGTGGCTGATCACCCAGCGACAATGGCGATGGCGATAGACTTAATAGGGAAGACAGAGGCGGACATTCTAGTTCTTTCTGAGTTGTACGATAGGGTGTATGACGAAGACCAGACTGCCATGCTTAGGGAGATTGCGGACCTCATCCAGAAGTTTAGGGTTAAGGGTGTCTGGGGGCCTACGTACTTAGGGGGCAGGTACCCAGAGTGTTCCCAATTCATAAAGGCAAGGCACGACTTCGTTGCAAATGTTTGCTCGGACCTGTTGAGGTCTGACCCAGTTAGGGCCTATTTGAAGGTTCTGGAGGCAATAAAGGTTGAGTTTGAAAAGGCAAAGCAGACAGAGGACAAGAGGTGTTTCCAGGACTACCTCACGACGTTGAAGTTCATAAAGATAAACATGGAGTCCCTGACGCTCATACAGAAGGTCAGGCAATACATAACGAAGTTGAAGAGGCTCCCGCCAGGAAGACAGGTATACCATGTTTTCTTTGAGTCCCAGATAAAGCCTGCGTTCATAGGCTCTAGGATTTTGCTCAACGTTCCGGAGGAGATTGAACTAATTGATCAGTACAATGTCCTAGACGCCCAGGTTAGCATATACAAGCACCCGGAGAGGGTTGACTACCTGTACTACGTAAACCCGCCAGAGTACAACCTGACCCCAGAGGAGTTCTTCCTTGTTTCAAAGACGAAGGAGATTGTGGCTAGTTATCACCCAGAGGGCCTGGAGTTCACGGACCTAGCCTCTAGTGCCGACTACTTCAAGAAGATATACGAGACGACAATTGCGGACCTTGCCAGGCAGCACGGCATACATGTAACGAGCGCTGATATAAAGAGGCTCTCGGGTATCGTTGCTAGGTATACGATAGGATACGGGCTTCTAGGCCTCCTCTTGTCTGACGAAAGATTGACCGATATCTACATGGATGCACCTCTGGGTTTGAAGCCTGTTCACGTTGTGCACAGCGAGTACGGGCCTGCCGAGACGAATATACTGTTCTCTGAGGAGGAGGCTAGGAGTGTTGTTTCTAGGTTTAGGAGTTTGTCTGGGAGGCCGTTTGACGAGGCCCACTCTGTCCTGGACATGGACCTAGAACAGTACCACACCAGGGTGGCAGTTATTGGCCCGCCCCTGTCCCCAGATGGGATCGCGTTTGCTCTCAGAATCCACAAGTCAACACCTTGGACCTTGCCCCAGTTCATAAACGTCAAGATGGTTTCGCCAGAACTGGCTGGGCTATTGTCCTTCTTCATAGACTCCCAGGCCTCTACGCTTATAGTTGGTTCAAGGGGCGCAGGGAAGTCTAGTTTGATGCAAGCATTGATGCTGGAGATTTTGCCAAGTCTGAGAATTCTTACGATTGAGGATACGCTGGAGATACCTGCTAAGGAGTACTGGAGGGTAGGGTACAAACTCCAGAGACTGAAGACTAGGTCCGCAATTAGTGTAGGTGCCATATCTTCAGAGGTTTCCCCAGAGGACGCATTGAGAGAGGCGTTGAGATTAGGTGATTCCTGTATCATTGTTGGTGAAGTCAGGTCAAAGGAAGC